>NZ_JBHWVJ010000017.1:0-106477 GCF_042736725.1 Streptomyces sp. NPDC060028
GGCACGGCCTGGTGCCGTGCCCGCCGCCGGGTGGGTGTCAGGGGGGTAGGGGGGTGAGGGGGTAGGGGGACTACCTGCCGCGGGGCTTGCCGCGCTTGGCGCCACCCTTGCCGCCGCCCTTGGCACCGCCGGAGCCGCCGGCACCGCCGCGCGGGTTCTTGCCGGCGCCGGCCGGCTTGCCGCCGCTCTTGCCCGTCGCCTTGCCGGGCGCGGGCTTGCGCTTGGCCTTCGGCTGCGGCGGAGTCGGCGTACGGCCCCGCGTGCTGTTGACGGTGCGGCCCCGGACGATCCCGATGAATTCCTCGACCAGATCGGTGGTCTTCTCCTCCGGCCACGACAGCGCCACGCGCGACTCGGGGGCGCCGGAGACCGGCCGGTAGGTCAGGTCCTTGCGGTGGTGCAGGCGCGCGAGCGACTGCGGCACGAGGAGGACGCCGATCCCCGCGGCCACCAGCTCGATGGCATCGGCCGTCGTGGCCGGACGCTCGAGCGCGGGCCGCCCCGGCAGCTGCTCCCATTCGAGGGTGTCGTCGAGGGGGTGCAGCACGATCTCCTCGGCGAGGTCGCCGACCGAGATCTCCTCCACCGCCGCCACGAGATGGTCCTTGGGGATCACGACCACCGTGGTCTCGGTGTAGAGGGGGATCGCGCTGAGGTCCGTGCGGTCGATCGGCAGCCGCACGAACCCCGCGTCCGCCCCGCCGGTCCGCAGCGCCTCGGCCGCTTCCCCGGCGGGCACCTGGACGAGGGTCAGGGGGACGCCGGTCAGCCGCTCGTTCCAGATCCGCACCCACTTGGTGGGCGTCACTCCCGGGACATACGCGAGCCGGAACGAAGGAGGTACTTCCGAGCCTGTCACCCGGCCAGGTTACCGGTCGTGGTCGGAGGGATCGCACACGCTCGCTACTCTTGACGGCATGACGTCGCACCAGACCACCCAGACCATGAAGCCCGCGACCGCGGCCAAGAAGCTGGGTGTGTACCTCGAAGCCACCCCCGCCGAGTTCCAGGAGGGTGTCGTCTCGCGCACCGAGCTGACCGCACTGCAGGCCGACCCGCCCCAGTGGCTGCAGGACCTGCGCGCCAACGGCCCGCACCCCCGGCCGGTGGTCGCGGCCAAGCTCGGCATCTCCATCGCCGGCCTGGCGCGCGGCGGAGTCACCGAGGCGCTCACCACGGAGCAGATCGAGGCGCTGAAGCAGGAGAGCCCCGAGTGGCTGCAGAAGGAGCGCGCCACCCAGGCGGACGTCCGCAAGGAAGCCGTGCGCATCAAGGAGCGCAACGCGGAGCGGGCCGCCCGCACCGAAGACCCGCGCGCCTGACCCACGCTGAACGCGGGAAAGCCCCGGACCGAGGTCCGGGGCTTCCTGGCATCTCCCCCTGGGAGCAGGTCCGGGTCAGTCCAAGCTGACACCCCGGTTGGTCACGGTCACGGTCCAGAAGTAGTACTGCTGCGTGGTCGCCCCTGGGGTCCCCTCGGGAACATCGGGGAGCGAGTGGGTCAGGGAGTGGACCCCCGTGGCGTTGTAGATGCCCACGGCGACCTGGACGCTGTCGGCGTCGTACCCGATGGTCTGGTAGACCATGTTGTAGGAGCCCATCATCGCCTGTGGTTCATTCGTGCCCAGGTGCCCATTGGTGACAATGCCCAGGAGGTCCTCCGGCAGGCCCTTCCAGTTCGCCTTGTTGTTGGCCGAGCCGCCCAGACCGTGGACGCCGTCCCTCTGGCTCCACCGGAAGATGTCGTTCATGGCCCCGTTCAGCCTGCTCGTGTCGCTGAGCCTGCGGACGATCGCATCCTTGCCGACGTAGACGAACGTTCCGCCGCGGCCGGAGATCCACTGGGCCAGCAACTCGTCCACCCCGTCGTCCTGCCCCGGAGTGTCGGCCTTCTCCATGCAGCCTGCCCGCATGCCCGGCGTCCCGTCGAACGCGCACTCCGCGAGCCCTGACCGCACGAGGACGTACTGCTGGAGCTGCTGCGCCAGCTTCGTGTTCGCCCCCTGGGCGTTCGTGCGGTCCTGGAGCATGAGCAGCATGTTCTGGCAGTACCTGTCGCACCCCAGGTTCCGCCCCGATCCACCCGTCGGCTTGGCCGTCACCGTCGAGGGGCGCCACGGGATGCCCAGTGCCTTCTCCTGCCGCCTCGTGTTCTCGACGGTCGCCACCCCTTCCTCGTGGGTCTCGTCCCGCAGCATGGCCACGGTGTCCGGGTTGTAGTGGTTGCACTCGGTGCTGGGGCAGTAGTCCAGGCCCGTCGGGTCGCTGTTCGTGACCGGGTTGCCGCCCGCGTAGAGGTAGCCGTGGATCTGCTGGGACTTGTCCAGGTCCATCACCGGGTCGACGCTGATGAAGCGGCCCAGCGCCGGGTCGTACTCGCGGGCGCCGACGTGGGTCAGGCCGGTGGTGTCCTGGGGTTTGCCGAGGAAGCCCTTGTCGTCCGGCCAGGCGGCGGGGGCCGGGCCGCGGGATTCTCCGTACGGCTTCTGCGCGCGGCGGGTGATCGCCAGGGTGGCGGCGTCCAGGGTGGTGGTCGCCGTGCCGTGGTGGTCGCTCGCCGTGTACGTCAGGCCCGTCGGGGTGCGGACGATCGAGGGGCCGCCTCCGAAGCCCGCGTAGGTGCGGGCGCCGGTGACCTTGCCGGTGGAGGCCGTCAGGGTGAGTTCGTCGGAGCCGAGATAGAGGGTCGTCTTTCCGGATTCGCGGCGCAGCAGCCGTTGCCCCGCCGCGTCGTACAGGTAGGTGCTGCCCGTGTTGCCCACCAGGTGGCCTTCCGGGTCCCAGGTCAGGGTCTGGCCACCCGGCCGGGTCAGGGTGTCGCCCGTGTCGTCGTACGAGTAGGCGGCGGTGTCGACGGCTCCGGCCGGGCCGGCCCTGGTGGCCGAGGATCACCGACACGGCCAATACCCCTGATCTGTACGGGCGGTTCATCCACTTCCGGACACCGGGCGCGTACCCGCACTCGATCTATTGGAGCCCGGACACCGGGGCGCACGTGGTGCTCGGCGCCATCCGCGGCCACTGGTCCGAACAGGGCTGGGAGAACGGGACGCTCGGCTTCCCCACCTCCGACGAGTACGTCGTGACCAACGGCGCCCGGTCCGACTTCCAGGGCGGCTACGTCCGCTGGAACGGCACCACGGCCACGGTGACGCGGTACGCGTACGGCACGGGCGAGGGCACGGCACGCATCGTCCTGTCCGGCGACTTCAACGGCGACAAACGCTCCGACATGGCCACCATCGTCGACTACGGCAGTTGCAGAGCCGCGCTCTGGACCCACCTCGGCACGCCGACCAGCGGCCTGAGCGCCCCCTTCGAATCCTGGAAGGCCCCGGTCAACACCTGGTGCGTGACCAGCGCCAAGTACGCGGCGGCCGACGTCAACGGCGACGGCCGCAGCGACATCATCGGCCTGTACGTGTACGCCGACAACGCCGTCCGCGTCTTCACCGGACTGGCCCGCCCCGACGGCACCCACCCGGGCTTCGATCAGGACGGCTGGTCCGCCCCGGCGGGCAGTTGGCAGCTCGACCCCGTCAAGCTCTTCGCCGGGGACACCGACGGGGACGGCCGGGCCGACCTCACGGCCATGTACCGCTACGGCAGCGGCCGTATGGGGCTGTTCCAGTTCCCCGGCGGCGCCGACGGCACCCTCGGAACACCCGAGATGACCGTGGACACGGGCTACGGCAACTGGGAGGCCGACCGCTCCTGGCCGCTGGCCGGGGACGAGAACGGCGACGGCCGCTCCGACATGTCGGCCCTGTACGACTACGGCAACGGCGTGTACGCCACGTTCACCTTCATCGCGGGAGCGAACGGAAAGTACAGCAACAACAACGCCCTGAAGAGCTGGGACGCCCCCGCCGGCACCTGGTAGGGCGTAGGGCGAGGGCCCGTGCGGGTCCGTCACGAGCGGGCCCGCACGGGCACCTCCACGTCGGCGGTCGCGGCGTGCAGGGTGTCCAGCCGCCGCAGGCTGAAGCGGCGTTGGACGAGGGACAGGCCTGCCACCGCGGCGCCGAGGGCCAGCCAGCCGACCGGGCCCGCGGTCATCACGGCGCCGGTCAGCAGCAGTGGGCCGACGGACTTCTGGACGGACTGGGACATGCCGGCCACGCCCAGGTACGAGGCCCGCGCCTGCCGGGGTGCGAGGGAGACCGCCAGTTCCCACGAGCTCACCGAGCGCATCAGCTCGGCGAAGGTGACCAGCATCGCCGCGGCGAGGAGGGCCGCCGAGGTGGTCCACACGCCGCCCCCGGTGGCGGTGGCCAGGAGGGTGCAGCACGCGAGCATCGCCAGCCCGTACACGGCGACCGCCGCGGCCGCCTGGCGGGGCCGCTCGACCCGCGCCGACACGCGCAGTTGCAGGACCACGACGAGCACGGTGTTGATCACCAGGAAGGCCGGGATCAAGGCGTGCGGCGCCGTCGTGTGGTTCACCAGCCACAGCGGCAGGCCGACGTCGAGGATCGAGCCGTCCAGGCACATCGGAATGTCCAGCAGGACGAACCAGAGGTAGCCGCGGTCCCGCCACGGACTCGCCGCGGCCGCGGCCGCGCCCTCCCCGCCGGACCCGGCCGCCGACACCTCCGGGGCCGCGCCACCGGGCCGCGCGACGGCCACGAGCCCCTGGCCGCCCGGCTCCCGGGTGCGCCACACCAGCGCCGCGGCGACGAGGAACGACAGCGCGTTGGCCAGGATCAGCACGTCGTAGGCGCCCCGGGTCCCGACGGCGAGGCCGATGGCGGCCAGGCCCGCGCCGACGGCGTATCCGGCGTTCGCCGAGCTGCGCGAAAGCGCCTGGTAGGTGGAGCGCCGCTCGCCGGCCACCCGCGTGGCGAAGAGCATCTCCAGCGTCTTGGCCGCCCGGTCGCCGAGGTAGGTCACGGCGACCACGGGCAGCAGCACCTCGAAGCTGGTGACCACCAGCAGCGCGCACAGGGCCCCGAGGCGGAGCAGGTGGCAGCCGATCAGCAGCGAGCGCACCGGGAAGCGGCCGGCCAAGTGGCCGGCCAGCGGTGATCCGGCGATGCCCGCGATTCCGGCCGCGCCGAGCAGCAGACCCAGCTGCCCGGCGTCGAGTCCGACCACGAAGGTGAAGAACAGGACGCAGGACGCGGCCCACAGGCCCGTGCCGGCACGGTCCAGCGTCTGGGCGAGCAGCATGATCCGCGCATCGCGACCCCCCGGCGGACGGCGCAACTGCGCTATCAGACCGCCCTCCCCCCGCGGCGTCTTCCGATCCCCCGTGCCCCGCCGCATCCCGGCCCCCGATTCCTTCGTCCCCAGGTATCTCGACATCGAGATACCTGGGGAAGCCTGCCCGAGAATAATCTTGACGTCAAGATACTTAGGGTGCGGGGTGCGGGGCGCGGGCGGCAAGAAGATCAGATATGAGCGATGAGGGCGTAACGTTCATCGGTCACCGGCCCGCCCCAGAGGTCGGGGCTGCTGCTGAGGTCGTCCGTTCGCAGGTCGGTGACGAGCGGGCGTACGACGGCTGTCAGTTCCTCGGCGCCGATGCCGCCATGCCAGGGCAGGGCCTCGGCTCCCGCGACGTACGCAACTCCGGCCTGTCCGGCCTCGCGCCACCGGCCCTCGACCAGGACGAGCGTGCCACCCGGGCGGATGCGGGCAACCCACTCGCGCAGCGCGGCCCGCGGATCGGGCAGCGTCCAGAGCAGGTGGCGGGAGAGCAGGAGGTCGAACTGCTGGTCACCGGTGGGCGGCACGGCAGCGTCACCCACGAGGAACCGGGCCTGGTGACCGGCGGCCGTCAGCTTGGCGCGGGCCTGGTCGACCATCCGCGGCGCCAGGTCCACCCCCGTGACGCGATGTCCGGACTCGGCCAGGAGCAGTGAGAGTGAGCCGGTACCGCAGCCGACGTCCAGCACCTCCGCCGGGGCGGTCGGCGCCCATGAGAACAGGCGCTCCTGCCAGGCGCTGCGAGTGACTTCGTCGCGCAGGCCGTGGTCGGGCGCGTCGTCAAAATCGGGGGCGGCGTCGTTCCAATAGGCGGCGATGGCAGCCGAGTTCGTCATGGTGGCGATTTTGGCATCCCTCACTGGGCAAGGTCTGGCCGTCGGGGCGGGAGGACCGCCCGCAGCAGCTCCCCCAGAGGGCGGGCTCCACTGGCCCACTGGGCCAGGACCTTGCGGTCGGTCGCCTTCACGTCGGCCCCTTTGTCGCCGCGGCAAGCCGCGGGTGGCCGACGGCTCAACGGCCGCCCCCTACGAGGCGGTGATGTTCTCACTGACCCTCGCTCTGACCTCCGCCGCAACCCTGAACGCGCAAGCCGAAGATGACGGCGGCGGCAGCGGAGGCAGCACCAAGCTCTCCGCACCCCCGACCAGCCTCCGGAGCCGGGCCGGGCAGGCCAGTGCCGGCGCGCACGCGTGACCGGGCGGCCTGCTCGGCCGGAGGGGCCGAGCGAGCCGCCCGGATCCTCACCCCGGCCGATGGAGCGGGGCGGATGAGTGAAACCTTCAGCACTCGCGCAGGCCGGGGTGCGGGTCGCCGTGGCCCCAGCAGACGAACCAGCTGAACGTGCCGGTCAGGGATACTCCGATCGGGTGGAAGGTGAGTGGACATCCGGCGCGCCCCGGGTGCGGACGCATCTGAAGAAACGATGGGGGCTTGGTAGGACTGGCGCGTTCCACCGCGACCGAAAGGTGCTCGCCTCATGCCAACCACCACCCGCAGCGCGCCGGCGCCCGGGATGCCCCCGCGTCCGAAGTCCCGTTGGCGGCGCCGTCTGACGGCGCTCTTCGCCGGCACCCTGATGGCTGCCGCTCTGCCCCTGACCGCCGGAGCCCCGGCGGCCCAGGCGGCCGTCGGCATCTTCGAGTACCCCGTCCCCACTCCGGCCAGCACTCCGGTCGGCATCACGACAGGGCCGGACGGCAACCTGTGGTTCACCGAGGCCAACGGCAACAACATCGGCCGGATGAGCCCCACGGGCACCGTCATCGCCGAGTACCCGTTGCCCGGTCAGTTCAGCACCCCGCACGACATCACCACCGGGCCTGACGGGAACGTCTGGTTCACCATGCAGCACTTCGACTCCAGGGTCGGGAAGGTCGATACGAACGGCACGATCACCGAGTACCCCCTGCCCACCCAGTTCGCCGAGCCCACCGGCATCACGGCCGGACCGGACGGTGCCGTGTGGTTCACCGAGCAGAACGGCAACGCGATCGCCCGGATCACCACGACCGGCGGCCTCACCGAGTACCCCGTACCCACCGGATCCAGTCAGCCGTCCGCCATCACCACCGGGCCGGACGGGAACCTGTGGTTCACCGAACTGGCTGCCAATCAGATCGGAAGGATCACACCGGCCGGCGCCTTCACCGAGTACCCCCTCCCCAACGGCGGGGCTCCGACGGACATCGCCGCCGGTCCCGACGGGAACCTGTGGTTCACCGAGTTCGGCGGCAACAAGATCGGCCGGATCACCACGTCGGGCGTCGTCACCGAGTACGACGTACCCACCAACGTCGGCCAGCCCCAGGACATCACCGCCGGCCCGGACGCCAGCCTGTGGTTCACCGAGCGCAACAGCGGGAAGATCGGGCGGATCAGCACGGCCGGTGTGATCGCCGAGTTCCCGCTGCCCTCCTCGGAGCGCGGCCCCTGGGGCATCACCAAGGGTCCGGACAACGACATCTGGTTCGCCGAGACCGCGAACTACATCGGGCGTCTCGACCTGACCGATGCAGACCTCGCCGTCAATAAGTCCGACGCGGGTTCCGACCCCGTCGAGGTGGGGCAGAGCGTGACGTACACGCTCACCGCGACCAACAACGGCCCACAGACCGCCGAGGGGGTCGTCCTCAAGGACACCCTGCCCGCCGGGCTCCAGTTCGCCTCGGCGTCCGCGGGATGCACCGCGGCGGGTTCCACTCCGGACGTCGTCACCTGTGACGTCGGCACGCTCATTCCCGGCAACAGCGCCGTGCGGACCATCACCACGACGGCCACGACCGCCGGGACCCACACCGACACGGCAGCGGTGGCCGGCGCCGTATCGGACCCCGTCCCGGCGAACGACGTCGCATCGGAGACCACCACCGTCGAGGCGACCACGTGCTTCGGCGAGCAGCCGACGATCACCGGCACCCCCGGCAACGACCAGATCACCGGCACGCCCCGGCGCGACGTCATCCTGGCCCGCGGCGGCGACGACACCGTCAACGGCGCCGCCGGTGACGACCTCATCTGCGGCGGCGGCGGCACGGACTCGATCACCGGCGGCGCCGGCAACGACCGGATCGCCGGCGACGCGGGCAACGACACCATCCACGCCGGCCCGGGCAACGACACCGTGACGGGCGGAGACGGCAACGACTCCCTGTTCGGTGAGCCCGGCAACGACTCCCTCGACGGCGGCCCGGGCACGAACACCAACAACGGCGGCCCCGGCACCGACA
Organism: Streptomyces sp. NPDC060028; assembly: GCF_042736725.1. Taxonomy (NCBI): domain Bacteria; kingdom Bacillati; phylum Actinomycetota; class Actinomycetes; order Kitasatosporales; family Streptomycetaceae; genus Streptomyces; species Streptomyces sp. NPDC060028. Next base: position 8,439 of record NZ_JBHWVJ010000017.1, read on the forward strand.
TCTGCACCAACCCCGGCACCGGCCCCGGCTGCCCGTGACCCCGACGGGGTGCTCCCGACACCGGGAGCACCCCGTCGGCTTCCTCAGCGCCGCGGCCACGGCCACTGCGTTCCGCCCTGGGTGGACGGCGAGCACGTCCAGGCCGCCACCGAGGGCCTGCACCGGCGGCGGGACCTCCTCGCCCGGCATGCCGGGCACGACAACGGGCCGGCCGGGCCCGACATCCACCGGGGAAGGAGCATCGTCAATGCCGAAGGTGACAACGACCGGGGATGTTCTCCGTGCCGAGCTGGCACCCGCCGCCGGCAACGGCGTCGATACGATCCCTGAAGACGGATGTGTGGAGCAGGAGTTCGGTATCGACGGCTGGCCTTGGCCCGGCCGGTGACCGGTCTCGAACAACGCCTGGCCGTCGTCATCCCGGACGAGGCCACGGGCCGCCTGAGGACGCTCTCAAACGTGCGCGCATTCCTCGCCCGGCTCGTACCGAACACGGAATGGACGCACTGTTGTGAGCCTTCGCCAGATCGACCCGAAGCAACGCGGTTTCCTGATCGTCAACTCCCACCCGGACGGGGCCGCCGAGACCGTGCGCCGGATGTGGGAGCAGATCCCGGCCCGCGCCGACGGCAGCAGCCCGGTCGTGTTGCTCCTCGGCCACAGCGCCGGGTACGGGCTGGCTACGCTGCTGACGGGGTTGCGCCGGCACGGCATCCGGGGTGTCGGTGTCGCCTTCGAGGGCGCGGAGACCGAGCGGCGCTCGGCCACGGCGGGCTGGTACCGCACCGCGGCCGCCGACGCCCTGGCCCGGGACGCCGGCCGCGACTTCGTGTTCGTGAACACCGACGCGTTCTCCGAGGCGGGCAAGGAGCAGGTGCTGGCCCTGGTGGAGGAACGTTACGGCAAGGTCGACTACCTGATCTACAGCCTGGCCGCTCCTCGCCGAACCGACCCGGCGACCGGCACGGTCCACCACTCCGTGATCAAGCCGATCGGCGGCCCGTACGAGGCTCCGGCGCTGGACTTCTCCGGTGACGCCCCGAAGGTCGGGCAGGTGTCGCTGGAGCCGGCCGACGACGAGGAGCGGTACGCCACGCAGCAGGTGATGGGCGGCGCGGACTGGCGGCTGTGGGTGGAGGCCCTGACCGGGCGCGGCCTTCTGGCCGAGGGGTTCACGACCGTGGCGCTCACGTACATCGGCTCGGAGCTGACGGCGCCGATCTACCGGCAGGGCACGATCGGCGCGGCGAAGGAGGACCTGGAGCGGACCGCCGGGCAGCTGGACGCCGAACTGGGGGAGGCGGGCCGGGCGTTCACCGCGGTCGCGGGAGCGGCCGTCACCCAGGCGTCGAGCGCGATCCCGTCGATCGCCCTGTACACGGCGTTCCTGCGGACCGTCCTCGGAGACGGATTCCGCACGACGGCCGAGCAGGCCGGGGAACTGTGGGAGCAACTGACGGGGGCGACACCCCTGGTCCTCGACAAGCAGGGCCGGATCCGGCTGGACGGCTGGGAGCTCGACGCGGAGGTCCAGGACCAGGTGCGGAAGCTGTGGGCGGATCCGGAAGCCGGACTGGAGCGCGCCCTGGGCGGCGCGGACTGGTTCATGGGACAGATCCGCGAGCTGTACGGGTGGGGTGTCGACGGTGTGGACTACGGGCGGCCCACGCAGACGACGGTCGCGTGGCCGGCACCGATGCCGGTACCGGCGCCGGGCGCGTGAGCCACGTGATGTGACGGGCCGGCGGGGTGATGCCCAGGGGGATCACCCCGCCCTCGGCCCGCCGTCAGGCCGAGCCGCGACGGATCACACGCGCCGGCAACGTCGGCCGCCACGTCGTCGCCATGCTGGTCCGCGCCGGAGTCCGGCTGCGCGTCTTGCTGCGCGGCAGGCGCCGTCCGCCCCGATCAGCCGGCTGTCTCGCCGCGTGTCGCCGCGCACCGCCGCCTCCCCCACTCTCCGAGAGGTCCGCCCTAGCCTGGGTTTCCGCTCGAGCCTCCGTTCGGTTGGGAGCCGCCGTCATGGCCTGGGGAATTCCGTCTGTGGTCGGCCCGCTCGGCGAGTGGCTGGCCTCCGTACCCGTCGAAGGATGCTGGCCCAACGCCCAGGTGCTGGTCCGGACCGATGACGCCGCCGCGACCGTGGTCGCGAAGGGCACCAGTCAGGGCGGGCGCGACCTGGTCCCGCTGGTCGTCCCCAAGCTGAAGGCCGGCCAGCGACTCATCGCCCAGCAGATCGTGAACGGCGTACCCGGCGACTGGACTGCGGGCCCGAAGGCCGTGGTGGTCGGCGCGGCACCCACCTCCCATGCCCAGCTCCCGCAGCTCGCCTTCGCATCGACCCCCTACAGCTGTGGCATGGCGCTCTGGCTCACCGGCGCGGCGCCCGGCGCGCTGGTGAGCGTCGCGGACGGGCCGACCACGCTGGGGACCGCCCGTGCGGGCAACTCCGGTGGCGCCGTCGTGGGCATCACCGCGGCCGTGCCGTTCCTGCCGTCACCGGGCACCACCATCCGGGCGGCGCAGAGCGCACCACCCGGATTCCCTCCCCTCACCGGAGCTGCGCACATCGCCTCCGCCGACAGCGTCGCCGTCCCCGTCGAGCCCCTTCCAGCGCCCTCCCTCGAGAGCCCCCTGCCCATGGGCTGCGAGTCGACCCTCTTCATCGGCGGTGTCATCGACGGCGCCCAGGTGACCGTGGAGCGCAAGTCCGACAACATGAAGTGGACCGCGACGTTCCCCTACTCCCGGCTGCCGTTCACCCTCTCCGAACCGTTCCCCCCGACCGGTGACCGGATCTCTGTCACCCAGACCCTGCATGCGCAATGCCGCCACCATCCATCCGAGGCCGCGTTCGCGGACATCGCGGCCGCCCACCAGCCCGACCCGATCGCGGTCGAAGCGCCGTGCGCCGGGTCGACATCCGTCCACCTCGAAAACCTGCGCCCCGGCGCCACGCTCACGATCAGCGTCGAGGGCCAGGGCTCGCTGAAGTACCTCGTACCGCCCGAGCGCACCGAGTGGGACGCGCCCGTCAAAGTCCTGCCCGCGCACAAGCACCTCACGGCCACCTTGGAGGTGTGCGGATTCTCGACCGCCACGACCGTGAGCATCCTGGACGAGGACCCCGCCCCGCCCCCGCAGATCCTCGGGGACCTCTTCAGCTGCGGGCGCGCGCTCTCGGTCGGCACCAGGCCGGGGGCGTACCTGGAGGTCTGGGCGGATGCGGGCGCCGGCCCCGCGCAGATCTCGGAACGCGTCCACGCGAAACGGGCCGTCACGACGGTCGGGGTGTTCCCCTACCTCACCACTGCGCAGAAGGTCTGGGTGCGGCAACTCGCCTGTGGCGGCGGCTGGCTGGACAGCACGCCGCCCGTTGACGTGAAGCCGTCGCCACAGCTGGTACCGGTGGAGCTGCGCGACCCGGTCGAGGGCCAGAAGGCCGTCCTGCCGCTCGGCTTCGTATCCGGGGCGCACATCACCGTCTGGGCCGCGCCGCGCAACGGCGGCAGCGACGAGCTCATCGGCGAGCGCGATGCCACGAGGGCCGACCCCGTCATCGGACTGACCCGCAGGCTGACCGCCGACGACACGGTCTGGGCCGTCCAGGAGTCGTGCGGCGAGCGCTCGGTGAGGAACCCGCGCTACGACGTGATCCAGGGCATCAAGCGGTTCGTGCTGTCGCCGCCGAAGCAGCAGTCGTCGGGCAGGAGCGCGAGCGGGAAGATCATCGTGCACTCGGCCGAGCTGATCTGCCGCTTCCTCGACGGATCATGGCTGCTCGTCGCCGACGTCGAGAACACCGAACCGGGCTACGACTGCTCCCTGCTCCTCGAAGCCAAGCTGAGCCTCCTGCCCCCGATGCTCTTCGGCGGGACCCTCGACATCGACGTGGCCGCGGCCGGGGGACTGCCCTCCGGCCTTCAGTCCAAGGGGTACCCGAGCCGCTGGACGGGCAAGACCCGGGTGAAGCAGGAACCCAAGCTCCAGGACCTCCCCTTCTGGCTGAACGTCCTCAACGCCACGGCCGCGTGGCAACTCGTTCCCGCGTGGAGCAACCACATGCCGGAGCCGGGGAGCCCCGACTGGATCGCCGGCAACCAGGCACCACCTGACCCCATGCAGCTCTTCCCCCCGCTGCCGACCGACGACTGACCGCCCGGCAGCCTTGGCGGCGAGTCGGTGGCCGACTGATACGAGGACGAACCGCCCTCCGCCACCGATGGACTCCGCACCCGCCCGGGCTTCTGGGCGGCGGCATACCTGCCGCTTTCCCCTGCCCCTTCGAGTTCAGGTCGGCGGCGTGGTCATGCTGGTCCACACCGCGCGTGTCGCGGCCAAGTGCGGTCCGGAACACCGCAGAGACGCCGAGCACCGTTGGGAAGGCGGAGCCGGCCGGATTCAAACCGGCGTCCTCGCGATTTTGGAGACCGCGCGCGTCGACCTCTGCGCTACGGCTCCGCCTCGTCCGCGATCATAGGGACTCTCACCGCGGGTGCGGTCAGGGCCGGGGCGTCGAGCGCAGGAGCAGGGTGACGAATCCGAGTGTGCCCCGGTAGCCGTGGAGCCAGGCGGTGCGGTGTTCGGCCGCCGTCTTGAGGGCTTGGCCGTTGTCGGGGTGCTCGGGGTGGTCCAGGGCCCATCGGGACAGGTTTCCGGTCCAGGACCACTCGTAGTCGTCCCACTCCTGGAGGGTGCTGACGTGTCCGTACAGGGGGGTCCAGCCGTCGGCCGTGACGCGGTCGACGGTGGTGGCCAGGTCGTCGTATTCGTCGGCGGTGAAACCGGCGTCGAGGACCGCCCGGTCGGGTTCGCGTTCCCAGAAGCAGTCGCCGAGGAGGATGCTTCCGCCCGGCGCGAGGTGCTTGCGGGCGGCGTCCAAGGTGGGGAGCAGCCCGCCGAAGGCGTGAGTGGCGCCGATGCTGAGGACCAGGTCGTAGAGGTGCGGGGAGGTGAACTCCTGGGCGTCCTGGGCGTGGAAGACGATCCGGTCACCGAGGCCTGCGTCGGCGACGGCGCGCTGGGCGGCCGCGATGGTGTCGGCGTCGTTGTCGACGCCTTCGGCGCGGAGGTCGGGGCGCATGGCGTGTGCGCGCGTCATCCAGGTGCCTGATCCGCACCCCAGGTCGAGGAGCCGAGCGTCGCCCCGCGGGAGGGCCCGGTCGAGGAGCGCGTGTACCGAGTCGTCGCCCAGCGGGGCGGCGACGGGGTGATCGGTGTGGGCGATGGAGCTGATCTGGTGACGGTCCATGGCGACATCCTGCCTGCCGCCGGCCTGGTGGGTCTCCCGGTTATCGGCGGGCGGCGCCGCCCGCTGGCGAGGCTGTAGCTGCGTTCGAGCGTTCGGGTTCCGTCGAAATGTTCGGGACCGGGCTGCGTGCGGGACGCAGGCGGCGCCGGAATCAGCGAATCCGGGGCGGTGCGGCGCCAGGGTCGTCAGGATGGGAGGCATGGACCGTGGGGATGTGGGGCCGGGCGGGTCCCGGGCGATCGTGGTACGGGTGCCGGTCGAGCCGGTGGAAGCCGCGGTGGAGGCCGACGCGGTCGACGCCGTGGCGCGGGCGGGCAATGTGGTGGTGCGCGGCCCGTTGTTCGGGGTGGCGGCGCAAGGCGCCGGCGACGGGCCGCGGTGGCGGGTGGTCCTGGCGGTGACGGACGGCTGCCCGCAGGTGGCGCGCGACGGGCTGAACTCGCACCTGTGGTTCCGCGCGAAGGACGAGGCGCAGGACAGGGCGGAGCGGCGCGCACTGCTGGCGGCGGTGGCCCGGCTGGAGAGCGAACGGGTTGACGAACTCGTCGTGGCGGGGACCCGGTACCGCGTCGTGCGCGCCGAGGAGTACGCGGGCGCGGGCCCGGGCGGCATGGAAGCGCCGCGCCCGACCGATCCGGAGCCCCTCGTCCCCAACTGGGACCGTGCCGTCAAAGATCCGGGGATCGATGACGGCCTGGTCTTGGACCCGGACGCTCCGGTCACCCCGACACAAGCCCTTGAGCGGCTTGCGCTGCGCGGCCTCTGCTACAACGGCAAGCGGTTCCCCGAGGACGTACGCGCCGACGCGCGCCGGGCGCTGGTCACCCACCCGGACGTACTGCTGTTGCCCCCGACGTTCACGGTCGTGGAGAAGAGCGCGAGCAGCTGGAAGCCGGTCACCGGCCCGCACGTGAGCGCGCACTCCGCCCGCAAGTCGCTGGACTTCGCCCTGACGTGGATGTGGCCGCGGATGGACGGCCACATCCCCGACGACGCCGACCCGCACACCGACGCCCGTACCTGGGCGACGGGAGCCGGGGCGGCCGACCGGCGGGCTGCGGAGCTGATCGCCTACGCCGGGGCCGCCGACGCGCTCCGGGCCGGGCGCGTCAACCGGCTGGACTTCCGAGGCACCGTGTACCAGATCGTCCGCACCCGCCGCCTGCTGCGCTGGGGCCCCGACGGACCCGAGGGGCCGCGCCCGTCCGACACCAACACCCAAGAGCCCGTACGAATGCATCCTGCACTCGACGAGGACGGCCGTGTTTTGCCCGAAGACTGACCCGGAACACAATGACGCCCGTCTCCACATCCCGATGGATGTTTCCCACATCGTCGAGCCGTTGATTTTTCATGCCCCTGTTGAGGCGCTCCGCCTTCTCCAGGTAAATGGCCTCGAAGCCGTGCGGTAGCGACGTGAAGTCACTGCTGCCGTGCGGGGCGGCCGCAGCCGGGTAGTCCCTCGAGCCAGGCCGGTGGCCTGGCGCGCGCCGAGCACCGCGCGAGTCCGTCGGACCCGGGCTGACCTGCGCCATCCCGTCGGCGCTCGCCGACCCGGCGCCCAGCGCACGGCACCGCCATATCCGGACATTCGGCAAGCGGGGGTGCTGTAGGTCGCCTGCCCCCGGCGCATCCCGATTACCTGGGAAATGTGAACCCCGCGCATGCCGCAAAGAGTTGCTTCCTGACCGTTTTCGGCCACGTGCTCTTGAGGTGACCCCATCATCGTTGCGTAAGTTCTGTCCGGGCTCACGCTCCTGCGTGAAGCGCGTAATTCAGAATTCAAACATACTCTCCAGCAAGGCCGAATAGTCATTCATCAGCTATCTGACCTCATACGTCATGCCCGCGATCACTCCCCCTTCTACGCAGACCTCTACGCCTCCCTGAAGCCCGACGTGGACTGTCTCCTGGACCTCCCCGTCGTGGATCAGGAAGAGTTCTGGGCCGCGAACGCCCTGCAGGGCAACCGGGTCCTGACCGCCCCGCTCACCGAGGCGACCGTGTTCAAGACCGGTGGCACCACCGGTGCCCCGAAGTTCTCGTTCTACACCCGGGACGAATGGCAGGAGTTCGTCACCGCCTTCGGCGCGGGGCTGGTCGAGGCGGGGCTGCGGTCCGGGCACCGGGTGGCGGACCTGTTCTACGCCGGGGAGCTGTACGCCAGCTTCCTCTTCGTCCTCGACTCGCTCGCCCACGCCCCCGTCGGCAATGTGCGGCTCCCCATCGGCGGCAGCGCTCCGCTGGAGTCGACGATCCCGGCGCTGCGCGACTTCGCCGCCGACGTGGTGGCTGGCACCCCCACCACCCTGTGCCGGCTCGCCGAACAGCTGATCTCCACCGGGGAGCAGCTGCCCGCCGTTGAACTGCTGTTCTTCGGCGGCGAGGCGCTCTTCAGCGACCAGCGCAGGCTGCTGGCCGCCGCCTTCCCCCACGCCGAGGTGCGCTCGCTCGGTTACGCGAGCGTCGACGCGGGCCTGCTCGGCTGTCCCGTGCCCGGCTCGGACCCGCGCACGCACCGCGCCTTCACCCCGCACTCCGTCGTCGAGATCCTCGACGAGAGCACCGGAGAGCCCATCTCGGAGGCGGGCCGGCCCGGGCGCGTCGTGGTGACCAGCCTCTTCCGCACCCTCATGCCGGTCATCCGCTACCCCGCCGGCGACCGTGCCGAGTGGACGGACCCCGAAGCAGGGCACTTCCGCATCCTCGGCCGGTCCGAGGAGGGGGTGCGCGTGGGCCCCGTGGCGCTGTACCACCAGGACGTGCAAGCCGTACTCGCCGCGGCGGACCGGCAGGGCCTGGTCGTCGGGTCGCAGCTCGTCGTACGCCGCTGGGACGGGCGGGACGGCCTGATCCTGCGCTTGGCCACCGCCCCGGGGGACGGCGAGGACCCGGCCCGGCTGAGCGCGCTGGCCGAAGCCGTGGCCGACGGACTGTACGCGGCCCGCCCGCACTTCCCCGACAGCGTGGCCAAGCGCTTCGTGCACCCGCTCGCGGTGGAGTGGGTGCGCCACCGCGACCTCGCCGTCAACTCCCGCTCAGGCAAGCTCATCCGCGTCCTCGACGAGCGGCCGACCACCTCATGACCTCCGACCCCGGCCGCCAGATCCCCGTCGTCGAGCGGGCCGGCTGCGCCGACATCGCCGATCTGCGCCACCTCTACTACGCCGTTTACGGGCCGCACTACCCGGTGGCGCTGGGCACCGACCCGGCGGAGATGGCCCGGCTCATCCAGGACCCGCACACCGTCTGGCTCGTCGCGCGCTGCCCGCGCAGCAACGCCCTCGTGGGCTCGGCCGCCGTCCACGGTGAGCCCGGCAGCCGCCTGGGGCGCCTGGAGGGCCTCGCCGTCCACCCCGACCACCGCGGTGGCGGCCTGGCCGCGCGGCTCACCGAGCGGCTGTGCGAGCGGACGCTGGGCACCGGCCGCCTGGACTCCGTCTACGCCACCGTACGGACCGTCAGCGCCGGGCCCCAGCGCGTCGTCGCGCACTGCGGCTTCCGGCCGATGGGCCTGCTGGCCAACGCCGTTGCCCTCGGCTCCCGCGAAAGCCTCGCACTCTACGCGCGTCACTCCCCCGGCGTGCTGGAGCGACGGGTCCCGGTCCCCGAGGTGCCCGCACCGCTGGCGCCGCTCCTGCGCACCGTCGAGCGCGGCCTGAGCATCAGCTACGCGGGGACCCGGGTCGCCCCGCCGTCGCCGGCGCTCCCCGCGCCCCCGTCGCCCGCGCCCGCAAGCGGCGTACGGCTGGAGCTGATCGAGGCGCCGGCCTTCGTGCGGCGCCGCTTCGACGAGCACTTCCCCGACGCCGCCCAGTGGTTCTATCCACTGCACACGCCCAACACGCTGCTGGCCGCCGCCGACGGCAGCTTCGAGGTGTACGCCTGCCTCAACCGCAGCGGGGGCTACTGCGCCCTGCTCGCCGGCTACCCGAGCGCCACCGCGGCCGCCCACCTGGAAGCGCTGACGCACGCCCTCACCCGCGCGGGCGCCGGCTACGTGGAGGCCCTGGTGCCCCTGGCGCACCTCGCCGCGCTCTCCGCGTTCCTCTCCCAGGGCTTCCTGCCCAGCGCGCTCTACCCGGCGATGCGCCGCGAGGGCGACGACAGGTTCCACGACTACGTCGTCATGTCCCGCACCGCCGAACAGATCGACTTCCGCGGCATGGTCGTCGACGCCCCTCTCCAGCCCTACCTCGACGCCTACGTGTCGGCTTGGTCTTCGCGATACCTGCCCGTACAGCCCGTCCCGCCCCTACCCGAGGTGGCTCCATGACCCCCGTGTCTTTCGTCAACCCCCATCTCGCCCCCGTCACCGTCCCCGACCCGGCGCTCCTGCCCCGGGTCCAGGAGCTGTGCGACCTCACCGACCCGTACGCCGTCGGCCCCGCCGAGGACGCGCTGTTCAGCGCCGCCATGGCGGAGATCAACGCCTGGCACGCCGAGCGGTCCCCGTTCTTCCGGAGCCTGTACGAGGCCACGGAGCCCGGGCCGGGGCCCGCCGAGGAGTACCGCGCGCCCCTCGTCCACGCGAACCTCTTCAAACGCCACGAGCTCCTGTCCATCCCGCGGGAGGACGTACACCTGCACCTGACCTCGTCCGGTACGACCGGCCAGAAGTCGCAGATGTTCTTCGACCGGTGGACCATCCGCTCCGCCCAGCGCATGGTCGCCCGGATCTTCGACCACAACGGCTGGATCACTCCCGCGCAGGAGGTCAACTACCTCCTGTACAGCTACGCACCCGCCCGCGACCTCAACCTCGGCACCTCCTTCACCGACAACTACCTCTGCGACTTCGCCCCCGCCCGCCGGGTCGAGTACGCGCTGCGCAACACCGGCAAGGGCGGCCACGAGTTCGACCCCTTCGGCTGCGTGTCCGCGCTCCAGCGCTTCGAGCGGGACGACGCCCCCGTACGGATCCTGGGCTTCCCCGCCTTCCTGTGGTTCACCCTGGAGCGGATGCGTGCCCTCGCAATGCCGGCCCTGAGCCTGCCCGAGGACTCCCTGGTCGTCCTCGGCGGCGGCTGGAAGGGCAACGCGGACCGCCGGATCGGCAAGGACGAGCTGTACGGGCGCATCACCGAGCAGTTGGGCATCCCCGCCGAGCGGATCCGCGACACCTTCGGCTCCGTCGAGCACTGCGTCCCGTACGTCGAATGCGACCGCCACAGTCTGCACGCGCCGGTCTGGTCCAGGGTGTCCGCCCGTTCCACGCGGACCCTGGAGCCCCTCCCGTACGGGGAGGCCGGCCATCTGCACCTGGTCTCGCCGTACATCACGTCCGTACCGGCGCAGAGCGTCGTCATGGGCGACCTCGCCACCGTCCGGCCGGGCAGCGCCTGCGGTTGCGGGCTGGAGACCGACTGGTTCACCGTCCACGGCCGGGCCGGAGTGAGCCGCAACCGCAGTTGCGCCGTGGCCGCCGCCGAACTGATGAAGGGAATGTCATGACCTCGAACCCCGGAGCACACCACCACTACTGGCAGGGCGCCTTCGTCGACGACGAGGAGGCGGAGCGGCGCCTGGCCGGCCTGCCCGCGATCGTCGAGGCGGCCCTGGCCGTACCGCTGGAGACCGAGACGGTCCTGGCCGCGTGCGACGCACTGGCCACGGCCCTGCGCGATCCGGAGCACCCCGTCTCCGCGAGGCTGGCCGAGCACATACCCCCTGACGGCGAGGGAGAGGCCGAGGGCGATGCCGCGGCCGGCTCCGCGGTCCTCGCCGAACTCGCCTGCTTCCTGGGCCGCGACGAGCTCACCCGCAAGGTCCGCCGCGAGCTCGGCTCGGCCGCACCGCAGCGGCTGAACCGCCCCGACGCCAAGGAGACCGTGTACGAGGCCTGGGCCCCGGTCGGCCTCGTCGCCCACATAGCACCCGGCAACGGCGCGGCCGTCGCCCCGCTCAGCCTGGTCGAGGGCCTCCTCGCCGGCAACGTCAACGTCCTCAAGACGAGCAGCGACGACACCCTCCTCGCCCAGCACCTGCTCGCCGAGCTGGCTGCCTTCGACGCGACGGGGGCGATCGCCGAGCGCGTGGTCGTCCTGCGTTTCCCCTCCTCCCGTCAGGAGTGGCTGCGCCTGATGTGCGCGCCCGCGGACGCCGTTGCCGTATGGGGCGGCGAGGCCGCCGTCGAAGGGGTCGCCGCCCATGTGCCCGCCGGCTGCCGCCTGGTGGAGTGGGGGCACAAGATCTCCTTCGCCTACCTCACGCGGGACGCCTGGGACGATCCGCGGACGCTCGCCGCGCTGGCCGCGGACGTCTGCCTGTACGAGCAGCAGGCCTGCTCCAGCCCGCAGGTGGTGTACCTCGACACCGAGGACACCGAGGAGGTCTTCGCCTTCGCGGACCGCTTCGCCGGCGTGCTCGCCACGATGCCGCCGCCCTCGGGGGACGTGCGGGCCACCGCCGAGGACGCCGAGATCACCACCACGGAGATGATCGCGCGCCTGGAGGAGCACCTCGGGCTGACCCGGGTACGCGCCGCCGCCGACCGTTCCTGGCGCGTCCTGGCCGACGTGCGCCCGGCGCTGACGGCCTCTCCGCTGCACCGGAGCGTGTGGGTCAAGCCGCTGCCCCGCAAGCAGTTGATCCCGACGCTGCGACCCATGCGGCGCTACCTCCAGACCGCCGGCATCGCGGGCAGCCGCCCGGACATCGCGGAACTGTCCCGCACGGCCTTGGCCGCGGGCGCCACCCGTATCGCGCCCGTCGGCGCCATGACGGCGGGCTACTCGGGCGAGCCGCACGACGGGGTCTACGCCCTCCAGCGCTACAGCCGCCGGGTCGCCGTACGGACCGACGAGCGCTTCGCCGCCACGGCTTGCCTCGACGACCTGGCCGGGCCGGTGGAGTTCCCGCCGCCCACCGGCCCGCTGCGGGACAAGGACGCCGTCCAGAAGCTCAACGCGCAGGTCTCGGCGCGCGACGCGGAGCTGTACTTCCGCAGCGGCGGCAGCACCGGGGCCCCTGCCCTGTCCCTCTTCAGCTACGAGGACTACGACACCCAGATGCACGCCGCCGCCCGCGGCCTGCTGGCCGCCGGCTACGACCCGGCGCGCGACCGGACCGCCAACCTCTTCTTCTGCGGCGGCATGTACGGAAGCTTCATCAGCTTCTTCTCCATCCTGGAGCGGCTGGGCGGCGTGCAGTTGCCGATGGCCGCGGGGACGGACCACCGGGCCACGGCCGAGATGCTGGTGGCCCACGGGGTGGACACGCTCTTCGGCATGCCCTCCTACCTGTGGCAGCTCCTGAACGAGGAGGAGGAGCTGCTGCGTGCGTACGGCGGCATCCGGAAGATCTTCTACGGTGGCGAACACTTCAGCGAAGGGCAGCGCGCGCACCTGGCCGAGACCTTCGGCATCGAGGTCGTACGCTCCCTCGCGTACGGCAGCACCGACCTGGGTCCCCTCGGGTACCAGTGCGAGCAGAGCACCGGGAGCGTCCACCACCTGCACGCCGACCTGCACACCCTGGAGATCCTCGACGTCGACGAGGACCGCCCGGTGGCGGCGGGCGAGACGGGCCGGCTGGTGTTCACCACGCGGGCGCGGCGCGGGCAGAGCCTCGACCGGTACGTCATCGGCGATCTCGGCCGGGCGCTGCCGGGGCGGTGCGCCTGCGGCAGCCGTTCGCCGCGCTTCGAGCTGCTCGGGCGGCTCGGCGACGTGATGCGGGTGGCGACGTACCTCCTCAACTACCGCCGTTTCGTGGCCATCGCCTCGCAGCGGCTGGGCCACCGCGGGGAGATCCAGGTGGTGCTGACCGGCGGCGATGCCCGCGAGGAGCTCACCGTACGGATCGAACACGCGGCGGAAGGGCCGGCGGAAGGGCCCGCGGGCGGGTCGGCGGAGGCGGCCCGCGCGGCCTTCCTCGACGACTATCCGGAGCTGCGGTCGGCCGTGCGGGAGAGGCTGCTCGACCTCACCGTGGTGAGCGTGGACGGCGAGGCCCTGGAGCGCACGGCGACGAGCGGCAAGCTGCGGACGGTGGTGGACCGCCGGAGGTAGGAGGACGACCGGCTCTTCGGCCGTGGGCGGCGGTGCGGATCGGCCCGCCGCCCCGGGGAGCAGCGTTGCCTACGACGGGAGTCGGCCGTTCCGCCCGGTGAGCGTGAGGTACCCGCAGGTGACCAGGGACAGCCAGGCGGTGGCGAAGAGCCAGCCGCCTAGCACGTCGCTGAACCAGTGCACCCCGAGGTAGACGCGGGTCAGGCCGACCGCCGCGCACCAGGCGGCGACCAGCACCACGGCGGTTCGCGGCACCCGGGAGCCGCGCAGGAACAGCGCGGCGATCAGGAGTCCGGCCGTCATCGTGGCGGTACTGGTGTGGCCGGACGGGAAGGACCAGCGCGAGGCGTGGGTGGCCCAGTCGGCGACCGCGGGGCGCGGACGGGCGATCAGCCACATGACGTACCACCGCACGGCCTGGCCCGCGGCGAGGCACAGGGCGAGGCCGACGGCGGTGGTGACGCGTTGGCGGGCCGTGTGGCCCGCGAGCAGGCCCGCCAGGAGGAGCAGGGCGTACGGGATCACTCCGGTGCCGGTGTCGGTGATCAGGCGCGCCAGGACCGCGGCGGCGGCCGGCCGGTGCTCACGGGACCAGTGGGTCAGTCCCGTGTCGCCCGGCAGCGGCCGGCCCGGCGACCGGATCACCCACGCGGCGAGCAGGGCGAAGAGCGCCGCGGCGACCGCCGCCAGCCACCCGGCGGTACGGGCGGCGGAGCGGGAACGGGTCATGCCGCGGTCAGGAGCGGTCGAAGCGGACCGCTCGCGAGCCGCCCGGCGAGCGCGTTCTGGCGGCGCCGGACGGCGCTGCCGACGGCGAGGGCCACGAGGGCTCCGACGAGGCAGCCGGCCAGCACGTCGTGCGGGTAGTGCACGCCCACCCAGACCCGGGAGGCGGCCATCAGCGCCGCGGCCACCAGGGCGACGGCGCCGAGCCGGCGCGACACGAGGAGCAGCGCGCAGGCCGCCGCGGCGGCGAGGGCGGCGTGATTGCTGGGGAAGGACCAGTCGCCGGGCGCGGGGCAGGCCTCCAGGGTGGCCACGCCGAGGGTCCGGCACGGCCGGTCCTCGCGGACGGCGAGCTTCAGCAGATCGTCGACGCCGAAGGCGAGCAGGGTGATCGGCGGGACCGCCAGCGCCATGACCACCCGGGGGTGACCGGCGCGCCGGGCCCGCCACCACGCGGCGAGCATCAGCAGCGCGAAGAGCCCCAGGCCGTACGCCGACCAGGCGGCGATGAGGGTGTCGAACGGGCCGGGCGCACGGTGCGCGAGGCCGACCACGTCGAGGTAGGCACGGCCGTCGACGGCCGAGCCGTCGTACCCGGAATCGGGATGCATCGGGTGGCCTCTCACTGGATGGGGGTGGGATGGGATGGGAAGAGCTGACGACTACAACTGTGTAGACGGTCCATCGCACTGTAGACGATCACCGGGCGGGAGGGCGTGAGGCGAAGGCAATGCCCAGGTCAACAACACACCGCGGCCATGGAACGGATCTTGCTCCAGTTCTCTCTAACGGGATACGCACCCGGGCGCGGTGCCGCCGGGCCGCTGGGCCGGGCCGAGACGCGACAGAGAGCCTCCCCGATCCATGAGTCTGACGAGTGCCACGCTCCTCGCATTCACCCTGTGCTGCACGGCCCTGTTGTTCGCGGCCACCGTCTGGCTGTGGCCGCGGCTGGCGCGGCAGGGCTGGAGACCGGCGCTGGGCCGGGTCGGGCTGGTCCTCGCCGTGCAGGCGCTGGTGTTCTCCTCTATCGGACTCGGGGTGAACAGGAGCCTGCTCGTCTACGGAACCTGGGACGACCTGCTCGGCACCGCGAGCCCGTCCGCGCTCATTGCCCAGGACACGGCCGGTGACGCGCTGGTGAAGGTCATCGGACGGCAGCACCCGGACGTTCCCGGCGGCATGACACCGCAGATCGGCGGCGAGATCCAGAAGGTGATGGTGCAGGGCCGGCAGTCCAAGGTCGCCACCCCCGCCTACGTCTACCTGCCGCCGGAGTACTTCCAGAAGGGGAACGAGAAGAGGACCTTCCCCGCCGCCGTCGTACTCACCGGCTTCCCGGGGGCCGCGGAGAACCTGCTCAAGCCCCTGCCGTACCCCAAGACGGCCTGGACCCTGGCCAAGCAGAAGAAGATGCAGCCGATGATCCTGGTCCTGATGCGGCCCACCGTCGGGCCGCGCAACACCCAGTGCGTCGACGTTCCGGACGGCCCCGCCAGTGAGACCTTCTTCTCCGCCGATCTCCCGGAGGCGATATCGGGTGCCTACCGGGTCGGCACCTCGGCCCGCAGCTGGGCCATCATGGGCGATTCCACGGGGGGTTACTGCGCCCTGAAGGTCGCCTTGCAGCATCCCGAGCACTACGCGGCCGGCGTCGGCCTGTCGGCGGACTACAAGCCTGAGGTCGACAGGGACTCCGGCGACCTCTTCCACGGCAACAAGGACGAGGAGAAACGATCCGACCTGCTGTGGAGCCTGGACCACCTGCCGCAGGGCAAGTCCTCCTTCCTGGTGACGACCTCCCTGCAGGGCGAGAGCAACCTCGACCCGACACGGAAGTTCGTCGAGAAGGTGAAGGACCCGGCGCGCGTCTCGTCCATCACCCTCGACCACGGCGGCCACAGCTTCAACACCTGGAACCGGGAGATCCCGCCGTCCCTGGAGTGGCTGGGCGGCCGCCTCGCGGCCGAGTGACCCCTGGCCGGGCCGGCCCTACGGGGCGGGCACGCGGATGAAGGGATCGCGGGGCGGCCACGTGGCCTCGCGCAGTACGGCGATGGCATTGAGGGTCCCCCGGGCGCGGCCGGCGAGGTGCCCCTGCGGCGTATGGACGCTCCACAGGCTCTCCGAGCACCGTTCGGCCCTGCCCAGGGGAAGGGGGCGGGTGATGTCGGTGACGTCCTGGATGACGACCGCCCCGCCGGACCGGGCCACGCTGTAGCTGCGCCCCATGCATTTGAAGAGCTTGGGCAGCGCGGTGATCTCGTCGAGCCCCATGACGCCTCCGTTACACACTGCGACCGCTTGACATCTCATCGTAATCGGCGCGGCGCCGGTCGGCCCGGCCGGGCCCTGACGGGCGTACGGACCGGGGACCGGCGCGGGCCCCTGCCCGCACCACCGGCGCGCCCCGGCACATCCGGCCTCCGGTCACGGCGCCCACTTCCGCGCGGGCGCGGAGCTCGCCCGGGGTCCACCGACGCCTCACTCGCCGCGGGCGTCAACCACGGCAACGGCCTGCGCTACGGTGACGGGCCCGCTGACCGTGGACGCCGACACCGGCGGAGTCGAAGTCCCGGCCGACACCGTGCTCGGTCCGCACACCGGTCAGTGCCGCTGACCCACGGCGCCCACGGGCCCGGGCGGAGAAATCCGCCTCGCCTCGCCGCTCACAGCGCAGGCAGCAGCCCGAACTGTTGCGCGGCCAGGCAGGTGCTGGCTGCCGAGTACGGCGACCCCGAGCGCGGAGCCGAGCTGGACGGCCGCGCTGTTGGTGGCGGATCCGACGCCCAGGTCGTCCTCGGGGAGGGAGCCGACGATGGCGTCGCTGGTCGGGCCGATGATGAAGCCGGCGCCGAAGCCGAGGAAGAGCATGGCGGCCAGGGCCCGGCCGTAGCCGTCGCCGTCGTCGGTGGTGGCGAGGATCAGCAGCGAGACCGCGGCGGTGAAGGTGGCCGCGAGTACGCCCCAGGCGGCGACGGCCAGTCGGGGCGCCTGCCCGACCCACCGCGCCCGGGCCAGCAGGCCCGGACACGGCAGGCCGGTACACACCGCCGTGATCAGCGGCGGGAGGACGTGATGGTTCCCCCTCGGACGCCGTCCCCCGGGGCAGCGCCCTCGTCCGTCGCGGCCTGACGCCCGAGGGAACGCAGCGCCGCGTCCAGCGACCCCACGTCCTCCGGCGACATGTGCTCGACGAAGCGCATCAGCGCCGCCGGACGGTCCGACGCGCAGCCCAGGGCATCGCGCATCAGGCCGGCCGTGTAGTCCTCGCGGCTGCGCACCGGTTCGTACGTCCACGCCCGGCCGCTCTTGCCGCGCCTGAGCCAGCCCTTGCGGTAGAGCACGTCGGCCACGGTCGGGACCGTGGTGTAGGCCAGCGGCCTGGTCCTGTTGATGTCGTCGACGATCTCCCGGACCGTGGCCGCCCGCTCCCACCGCCAGAGCCGGTCCATGATCTCGGCCTCCAGCTCGCCCAGCCGTCTTCGCGGCGGGGGTCAGACGCGGTCGGCCGCGATCAGGACGTACTGGAAGGAGCCGTCCTTGTAGGAGTTGATGAACGCCTCCTCGATTCCGGTGACCAGTGCGGACGTGGCGCGCAGTTCCCAGTAGGGCAGGGTCGCGGGGGTCAGGTCGATGACGGCCTGCGGTACGAGCCGGTTGTCGGCCATGGCGCGCAGGTACTCCCGGCGGGAGTGGATGTTGCACTCGAAGTGCGCGTTGATCTGGGAGACCCACTTCGAGGGCTGGCCGTAGCGCGGGTTCCAGCAGCCGGTGATGGTCACGTAGCGACCGCCGACCGCGAGGACGCGGGAGTGCTCGGCGAAGAGGTCGTGCAGGTCGACGTACATGCTCGACTCGTTGTTCCACGAGGCCGCGGCCTGCCCGGTCTCGAAGGGCGTGCCCAGCATGTTGCAGACACGGGCGCGGACGTGGTCCTCGATGCCGAGTTCGCGGGCACGCTGGTTGGCGAAGTCGGCCTGCTTCGCCGAGAGGGTGACGCCCTCGACCTTGCATCCGAACCGCTGGTGGGCCATGACCATCGAGCCGCCGCGGCCGCAGCCGGCGTCCACCAGGGTGTCGGCGCGCTCGACGGGGCCGAGGTGGTCCAGGAGGAGTTCGGCCTGCGCCGACTCCAGGCGGTGGAGCTCGGCGATCAGCTTCTTCTCGTATGCGCTGTCGTCGCGGTCGCCGAGGGCGGCGTGGTCGACGTCACCGATGCCGTAGTGGTGGTGGTAAAGGCCGTCCACGTCACCGAGACGCAGGTTGACGGGCCTGGCCTCGTCGTTCCAGTAGCGGGCGATGTCGCCCTGGTACGGCGTCGACGGGGCGGGGATGAACATGGCGGCGCCGGTGGCGGGGGCGGGGGCGGTGGTGAGATCGGTGCTGGTCACGAACAGGTCCATCCTTACCAGAAGTCGGGCAGGCTGTAGCGGTAGGTGTTGGTCTGATGCCAGTAGTGGTTGCCGTCGACCCACACGGCGACTCCGCGCAGGAAGCGCAGCAGGTCCGGGACGGGGCAGGTGGCGGCCAGTTCGGCGGCTGCGGCTTCGAAGTCGTGCATGAGGTCGTTGTGGACCTCGACCGCCTTGAGGTAGGCCTCCTTGTCGGAGGTGCCCTCGCGTTCGGCGATCACCACGGGCAGGTTCAGGTGCCGGCCGGGGCCGGCCAGTTCCTTGGTGTACGAGTACAGGTCGTTGACGATGGTGGTGGCGTTCCCGGCGAGCGCGATGACCCGCTGCACGGCGGGCTGCGCATGGAGGTCCGCGGGCAGTTCGTAGCCGCCGACGGAGTCGGTGATGGTGGGGCAGGGACGGAAGTTGTTGAACTGGCGCATCGCCAGGTACTCCCACACCTCCGGCACGTACTCCGTCTGGGCCCAGGCCGCCTCGGCGAGGTACCCGAGGTGCAGACGGGCCATGTCGTGCCGGTACCGGTCGGCCTGGGAGGCGCTGGCCTCCTGGAGGAAGTACGCCATGGCGGAGCGGTAGGCGCGCCGGGGCGCGTCCGAGTGGAGCGACCGGGCCCACTGCGGCTCGTACTCCTTCGTCGTGTGGAGGGGGTCGAGAGCGGTGTGCGCCAGCAGCAGGCGTCCGCCGAGGCCGATGGGCGAGCCGCCGTGGTCCTCGCAGTAGCAGTCGTCGACCGCGTTCTCGGCGACCATCAGCCGCGTGGCGAGCATCAGGTGCTCGATGCTGGGGGCGTCGGGGTGGCAGGCGACCATGTAACGCCCGACGTGGAAGCCGTCGAACTGGTCCTCCCAGTCCTCGGGGTACAGCTCGACCTCGTCCAAGGCCCAGGCCTTGATCCTGCGGCTGACCTCCTCCACCCGCGCCGGATCGGGCTCTGCCACCGGGTGGTGGTAGAGACCCGGGATCGGATTGCCGGCCACCGGTGTCCCGGGCTCCGCCGGCGCGGGCGGCTCCTCGCGCCGGCCCGGGTGCAGGCCCGCCGTGCCCAGGCCGCTGGGGCCGCGCAGGATCCGTTGCAGGGCGGTGCTCGGCTGCCTGACCGCGGCAGGAGCGGGGACGGGTACGGAGAGGGAGGGCAGGACGGACGGGAACGGCAGGCGGGACGGTGCGGCGGCTTCGGCGCCGGAGGATGCCTGGGCCCCGGCGAGGACGTGGGCCCCGAAGCGGGCCGCGGCGGCCGGCAGGCTCGACTGCAGAGGGGAAGGCCCGGGCTCGGGCATCCGTGGCTCCTTGGTGGGGTGGGCGGGCTGTCCCGGATCCGGGCATGCCCGGTCGGCCCGGGGAAGGCCCGGGCCGTCGTGGCCGTCGGGCGGGTGCGGTGGGGAGGGTCCAGGCCGAAAGAGAGGACCTAGTGCTGTGGCCGGAAAGGTTTGCCGGGTCGCGGTGTCCGGTGCGGTGCATCGCAAGGCGGAGGACCGCGTCTCGTACTGGACGTACTTGCGCGGTCCGACAACGCGGCGAGGTGCCGTGCCGGGCGCCGCGCCCCGGTGAACCTTTCCGGTCACAGCACTAGTCGCGCCTGCGGGCGATCTGCACGTTCTCCAGCACACCGAGCGCGTCGGGCACCAGGATGGCGGCCGAGTAGTACGTGGTGACCAGGTAGGAGATGAGCGACCGTTCGTCGATGCCCATGAAGCGCACCGACAGGCCCGGCTCGTACTCCTCCGGCAGACCGGTCTGGTGCAGGCCGATGACGCCCTGGTTGTCCTCGCCGGTGCGCATGGCGAGGATCGAGGTGGTGTTCTCCTTGCTGACGGGGATCTTGTTGCAGGGCAGGATCGGGACCCCGCGCCAGGCCGGGACCTGCTGCCCGCCGACGTCGACGTGGTCGGGGTAGAGCCCGCGGGCGTTGAACTCTCGCCCGATCGCCGCGATCGCCTTGGGGTGGGCGAGGAAGAGCCTGGTGCCGCGGCGGCGGCAGAGCAGCTCGTCGAGGTCGTCCGGAGTGGGCGGTCCGGAGTGGGTCTGGATCCGCTGTTTGAAGGCGGCGTTGTGGAGCAGACCGAATTCCCGGTTGTTGACGAGCTCGTGCTCCTGGCGCTCGCGCAGCGCCTCGATGGTGAGCCTGAGCTGCTCCTCGGTCTGGTTCATCGGCCCGTTGTAGAGGTCGGCGACCCTCGTGTGGATCCGCAGCACGGTCTGCGCGATGGAGAGTTCGTACTCCCGGGGCTTGAGCTCGTAGTCGACGAAGGCGCCGGGCAGCTCGGCCTCGCCCGTGTGGCCGGCCGACATCGCGATCTCGGCCTCGCCGTGACGGTTCTGCCGCTGGAGCGGCAGCGCGCTGAACTGCTGGATGTGGGCCTGGAGGTTGGGTGCCGCGGACACCACGGCGGCGAAGTCGGCCCGGGACAGGGTGAGCAGGGTGCCGGGGGTGTCGGCGGTGGCGGTGTACTCCCAGCCGGCGTCGGCGTCGAGCAGGGCGTTCTCACCGAACCGGTCGCCGTCGGCGAGCACGGCGACGGCGACCTCGTCACCGTACTTGCCGACGGTGGTCTGGCTGATCCGGCCGTGGGCGATCAGATGGATCTGCTCGGCGGGGGTACCGCGCTCGACCAGCACCTCACCGGCACGGAAGTCGCGCTGGACGCAGCGGCCGGCGAGGGCGGTCAGCACTTCCTCGTCGTCGAAGCCGCGCAGCAGGGCCAGTTCGCCGAGTTCGCGCGGGATCACCCGGACGTCGCCGCCGTCCTGGACGAACTCGATGACCCCGTCGCCGACGGTGTAGCTGAGCCGGCGGTTCACCCGGTAGGCGCCGCCCTTGGTCTCCACCCACGGGAGCATCCGCAGCAGCCAGCGGGAGGTGATCTCCTGCATCTGCGGGGCGGACTTGGTCGTGGTGGCAAGGTTGCGGGCAGCCGCCGTGCCCAGGCTGGACTGCCGGGGCGGATCCAGCTGCGCTTCCGGGCTGGTGTCAACGGTCATCGGACGAGCGCTCCTTCGTAAAGGTCGGCGATCGGCATGCGTGCGCGTCACCGGTGAAAGAGGACAACAGGGCGAACATCCGGCAAAGGAACCGCCCAGATCCGGGGGAACAGTAACGGCCGGTGCACCCGCTCGATCAAGAGGAACCGTTCGGCTTACCTCGATGCAGTGATCTCGTCCCGCAGGGAGTTTGGCCGGCAACCGGCGATATCCGGCCTGTTCGAAAGCCCGCCGAGCGCGCGGCCCGCGAGGCCGCCCGCTCTCGCCTCACACCGTGTGCGGCAAGGGAGTGCGCAGAGCGGAGCGCCCGTTCTCCCAGGCCGCGCGGATGTGGTCGGCCAGCCGGTCCTCCAGCAGGACCGTCGCGGCGCAGCCGAAGGCGATGTCCGGCTCGAGCTCCGGCTCGTCGGCGAGGAGCCCCCCGATCACTTCGCGCCGTACGACCTGTTCGTGCACCGCGTCGGCCTCGACGTGCTCCGTGTAGAAGCGCTCGGCCGCCGGGCCCGCTCCGCACCGCCGCATGGCCGCGGCCATGCGGCGCGAACCGGGCGAGGAGGTCACCTCCAGGCAGGCGAAGTGCCCGACGAGCGCGCCCCTCAGGGCCCGGTGCAGGCCGAGCAGGGACATGAGGTTGACGGTGGCGAGCAGGGGGGCGGGCGCGTGATCGAGGTACCGGCCGTAGCCGTGGTCCAGGCCGAGGTCGTCCATGAGGTCGGCGAAGAGCTGGGCGTGGATGTCCGCGGCGTGCCCGGCCCCGAACTCGTCCGACTCGATCGCGACCATGCCGGCCTTGGCCCGTCCGGTGAGCCTGGGGATGACCCAGGCGTGCGGGTCGGCCTCCTTGAGGTGGTACAGGGAGCGCAAGGCCGCGTACTCGCGCAACTGCCAGAGTTCACCGGCGGTTTCCAGGTGGTGGCTGATGCTCCCCGTGAGGTCGGCCGGTTCGAGGAGCAGCGGGGCGAACGCTTCCTCTGCCGACCGGGGTGCTCCGGACGACCCGGTGCGCAGGGCGTGGAGGAACCTCGTCTCCATCGCCCGGCGCAGGCCCAGCAGTTCGGGGTCCCATTCGCGTTCGTCGTCGACGTCCTCGAAGCCCCTGTAGTGGAGTTCGTACAGGAGGTAGAGGGCAAGCTGGAGGTCCTCGCCCAAGGGGTCGGCCGAGAGGACGGCGCCTGGCGTGTGCGAGGGCGGGCGCCCGGTGCGCAGCGCGTCCACGACGGCGCCGGACAGCGCGCCCCGGCTGCGGGCGAGGTGGGGCCCGGTGCTCGTCGTGCTCCTGGTGGGCGAGGTCATCGAGTGCTCCTGTCCTGCCGGTCGGCGGGCGGGGCGGGGCGTTCGTGGCGGCGGTGGCTCGTATCGCACCAGGGGTGGATCCGGCTGCGCCGGCAGGTGCACACGGCCACCATGAAGCGGTCGGACCTGGCGACGCTCCCGTCCTCCATGAGGATCTCCACCGGGCCCTCGACGAGGAGCGGACCCTGCGGGTCCAGGGTCATCCGGCACGCCGGCCTGCGTGGCCCGTCGGCGGCCCGGTCCCGGCCCGGGGCCGGGTTCTCAGAGGTGCTGGGCACGGATGATCACCAGCTCTTCCCACTCCCCGCCTACGTCGGCCAGCCCCTGGCCGACCAGCCAGGCCCGCCGGGACCGCAGCACCGGGCCCCAGGGCACCCAGGCACGTTCCGTCACCTGGGCCGTCATGCCGGCACTCCGCAAGCGATCAAGGGTGGCCGTGGCTCCGCACATGCCCGAATGCACCATGAGCAGGGTCCCGCCCGGCCGCAACAGCGCCGGTGCGCTCGTACAGATCCTGTCGATGATCGCGCGTCCGTCCGTCCCGGCGTCCCAGGCGCGGGCGGCGCCGCGGGACGGCAGCCGGGGCTGCGGGGACGGCACGTACGGCGGATTGGCGAGTACAAGGTCGAAGCGGCGGCCCCGGGTGCGGGTGGCGAAGTCGCCGTGCAGCACCCGCAGGGGCAGCCGCCGCCGGAGTGCGTTGAGCCGGGCGGTGGCCACCGCGGGCCAGGAGACGTCGACCGCGGTGACCCGGGCCCCGGCGTGCGCCGCGCGCAGTGCGAGGTCTCCGGTGCCGGTGCCGATCTCCATCACCTCCGTCGCCGGACCCAGCTCCTCGTGGGAGAGGGCCTCGGCGAGCAGCCGTGTGTCGGCCTGCGGCCGGTACACGCCGGGCAGGGTGACGAGCCCTCCGGGTGCGACACCCCCGGTGATTGCTGTACTTGGCACAGGCCCACCTCCGGTCGAATGCGATCCGCGCAGGGCGGACGGCATGCGGTTGATCGACAGACGGCGGCTGCCCGAAAGTCGTAGGGCTACCCGCGGCCCCGGAATCTTCAGAGGATCACACGAGGTCAGGACGGTCGACCTCGACGTCGACTCCGACTTCGACCCCGGCTTCGACGCATATTCCCCGGAGCCCTGGGCAGCCGCCGCTCATCGGAAGGCGCACTGAATGACGACCCGGAGGAGCGCTCATGAGCAAGGCCAAGGCGAAGGCCAAGCAGGTCAAGGGAAAGGTCAAGGAGACCGCCGGAGACGCGATGGACGACAAGCGCATGGAAGCCGAAGGAGCGGCCGAGCGCATGACCGGCAAGGCACAGGAATCGGCGGAGAAGGCGGCGGACCACGTCAAGAGGTCTCACCACTGAACACCCGCAGCAGCACATCCGCACCCCGGGGCGATCGTGTACAGCGATCGCCCCGGGGTGCGTGCGTCGGGGTGGGCGGCCGGTCCGGGGCCGAGCCCTGCCGGGACCGGGGTCGTGGCAGGCCTTCCCGTACGCCTGCGGCGGCGGCCCCGCGGGCCACCGCGGTCGCGACCTGGTCACCTCGGACGTATCGTCCGGCCGCATCGTCGGGAGGCCGGGTGCTCGGGTCCCCGTCGCACACGGCCGTGAGGCCTGCCGGCAGCCATGACTGACTCCGCTCGGAACCGTTCAGGTAGGGCTTCATCGAGATCCGCTGCGCCAGGGGGTGGGGCCGGTTCGCGCTGCGACGTGTACCGCTCCGCGGCGCCCCACGGCCGCGGCGGTGAGGAGACCTCCAGCCATACGCACTTCCCGCCCTCCACCGGTGTCCAGCCCCAGTCCCGGGCCAGCCGGTCCACGATGCGCAGGCCGTGCCCGCCGGGCCGGGACGGCTCGGCGCGAACGCGCATGGCCGGCCTGACCGGACTGTTGTCGGTGACTTCGATCCGCAGCCGGTCACGGGTGCGCCGAAGGAGGAGCGATCTGGGGCCACCGCCGTGGAGGCAGGCGTTCGCGACCACCTCGGACACCAGGAGCAGCACGTCGTCGGCGCCGGCCTCCGTATCGGCGCCGGAGCCGGAGCCGGCCTCCGCATCGACGCCCTTCGGTGTTCCGTACCACTCGCTCAGCGCCTGGCGGGTGAAGTCCCGGCACCGGGCGACGGCGCCGATGGTGCTGCGCAGCGCCAATCGCCGGGCCGGTACCGGGAATTCGGGCTCCTCCATGATGGTCCTCCGCTACCCGCCTTCCAACGACGGTCCTCACATGTGATTGTTCGCGTAGTACTGCTCGACGAGGCGGATGATCGCCACGTCGTCGTGCTGACCGCTCTCGTAATCCGGTGAGTCCTTGATCTCCTCCTTCGTGGCGGAGATGAACACGGTCTCGGTCTCGGTGTCCACCCGCGCCACCAGGTCTGCCGGAACCAGCACGTGCCGACCGAAGATCCACGGGCCGGTGTCCACCACGATGAACGTCTTGCCGACGTACTCCGAGTGCTTGTCGACCGAGCCGATGTGTCCGTCGGACGCTTCGACCCGATATCCGATCAGATCGGCTGGTGAGGTCGCCATGAGGATCTCCTCCCGGTTTGTGTGACGCCCTGCACCTACCCCGGTCCGGGCGGCTCAAGCCGGTGCTCGGTTCAGGTGATAGAGGGCGAAGGCGCTTCCGATCACCGGCATCGCGACGTTTCGCACCCGCACCCCGCCCTCCGTCATTCCGTGCTCGGTGCCCAGGTGGGCGTGGCCGTGGACCGCGAGATCCGCTCCCGCCTCGTCGACGGCCTCGGCGAGCAGGTAGCTGCCGAGGAACGGGTAGATCTCCGGTGGTTCGCCCGCCAGGGTGTCGGGGACCGGCGCGTAGTGGGTCAGGGCGATCCGCACCGCGCAGTCCCTGTCGGAGAGTTCCCGCAGCGAGCGGAGGAGCCCGTCGGCACAGCTGCGGGTGTACTGGATGAACGCCTTCATCTCGGGTTCGCCGAATTCGCTGGCGCAGCGGCCGGCGAAACCGCCGCCGAACCCCTTGGTTCCGGCCACGCCCACCGTCACGCCGTCCACGTCGAACTGGACGCAATCCCCCTCCAGTACCGTGACGTCCGCCTCGGACAGCACCCGGGTGACGGCTTCCTGCCGGTCGCTCTGATAGTCGTGGTTGCCGAGGACGGCGATCACCGGTACCGGCAGCCCGGCGACTTCGCCGGCCACCACCCGGGCCTCCTCCTCCGTCCCGTGACGGGTCAGGTCGCCGGCCAGGAGCAGCAGGTCGGCGCAGGTTCCTAGGGTTTCGAACGCCGGCCGCAGCAGCCCCTCGGCTCCCGGTGCGAGGTGGATGTCACCCACGGCGGCGACGCGGATCACGACAGCTCCTCGGGGCGGTGGTGGGGTGGCTGCACGCCGCCGACCTGGAGATCCTGCCGCCAGGGCAGGCCGGCCAGCTCCTGCGCGGCGATGCGCAGGATCGCGTCCCGGCAGGCCGGGGTGGTGACCGTGCCCCACAGCAGGATGCCGCTGCCGCGCATTTCGATCCGTACGCCGAGCTCGGAGATCTCCTCGCGTGCCAGGCGGTCGCGCAGGTGCTCGATGCGGTATCTGAGGGGGCCGGCGTGGTCGAGCTGCATCATGGTGTGGACTCCCTGGGCTTGATGACGTCGAGGCGCTCGAGCAGGTAGAGGAAGGCGTCCGCCAGCGGAGTCGCCCGGTGGGCCCGGTGGAGCTGCGGCCAGTCGATGCGCTCGCGCAGCACGCGGGCCATGGGGAGCAGGTCGCCGAAGTCGCAGTAGTGCTCGGTGAGCGCCGCGAGGCGGCTGTCCATGAGGTCGGTGGGCGCCAGGACCGGCATCCACACGGAATCCACCGACCGCTCTTCGGCACGGTCCAACAGTTCCGTGCTCACCGGGCGCCGCGCGAGCTCGAAGATCAAGTCGATTTCCTCGCCGCCGGCCCGGCCCTTGAGCAGCCAGTCCTCCGAGGCCGCTCGCATTTCGATGCCGCCGCTTTCCAGCGCGTGCACGGCCGTCTCGGCGTCGGCTCGGCGGAGGCAGAAGTCCGTGTCGTGCTGGAAGTGGGCCGGCACCCCGTGCGCGAACGCCGCCACACTCCCGGCGAGCGCGAACGGCTTCCCGGTGCCTTTGAGGAGCGCCGCCACTTGTTTGGTGATCTCCAGGATGGCCTGGGTGTGGTCGTGTGGCAGGGAAGCGCCGGCTCCCGCCAGGAACGTGGGGCGATCCCTCACGGCGCGCCTCCTCGTCGGCCCGTTTGAAGGTCGAAGGGCGCCTGCCCGGACCAGGAGGGGCCAAACGGTGCCATCCGTGCGCAAAGGTGCCTGCGGCGCCCGGCACCCGGCAGCCCCGGCCGGGGTCGACCGTGCCCGCTGTGAGGGTGGGTAAGAGGGGTAGACGGGGCAGGTGGGGTCGTGCCGCGCACAGGTGGGTATAACACCGTCGACACCACGACGGTCCCGCCGCGCCGCAAGGGCGCCGAACCCCTCCGTCGGAGGATCCACATGCCCACCAGTCACCTGGCAGTAGAAGCCCTCGTCAACGGCATGCCCGCCGATCCGCTCTCCGTCAGCACGGCCGACGCACGGACCTTGTCCACCGCGCTGTTCAGGCGGCTGAACTCGCTCACCGAGGGCACCTCCGAGTACTCGTACGTGCGCAATACCCTCGTCGAGCTCAACCTCAGCCTCGTGAAGTACGCCGCACACCGGTTCCGCAACCGCAGCGACCCTCTGGAGGACATCGTCCAGGTGGGCACGGTCGGCCTGATCAAGGCGATCAACCGGTACGACGTCGAGCGCGGCGTCGAATTCACGACCTTCGCCCTGCCCACCATCACGGGCGAGATCAAACGGTATTTCCGGGACAGCACCTGGTCGGTGAAGGTACCCCGAAGACTCCAGGAACTCCGGCTCGACATCGCCAAGGCCCACGACGCCATGGAACAGCAGCTCGGCCGCCGCCCCACCGAACACGAACTCGCCGGGCGACTGGGCATCAGCGACGACGTGCTCACGGACGGCCTCATGGCCGCCAACGGGTACACCGCGGGCTCCATCGAAACACCGGCCGACGAGGAATGCGAAGGACACTCCCTCAGCCGGACGCTGGGCGTCGAGGAGGACGCGTACGACCGGATCGAATGCCTGGAGGCGCTCAAGCCGCTGCTGGCCGGGCTGTCGGAGCGCGACCGGCTGCTCCTCTCGCTGCGCTTCGGCGAGGAGCTCACGCAGCGGGAGATCGGCGACCGGCTGGGCATCTCCCAGATGCACGTCTCCCGGCTGCTGGGCCAGATCATGGCCACCCTGCGGACCGGCATGCTGAGCGACGCCACGGCCGACCCGGCGGAGCCCGAGGCCTGACGGCGCGCCGCCGTCCGGGTCGCGGCCCGCTCAGGCGCCTGGTTCCGCCGCCGCGATGGAGGCGAGCGGGGATCCAGGGTCCCGTTCGACCTCGAGGTCACCCAGGGTGACGATGCCGACGAGTTCGCGGTCCTCGTTCTCCACGGGCAGGCGCCGCAGCGCGTGCCGGCGCATGAGGTCGACGGCCTCGTCGACGTGGTCGCCGGGCTTGACCGTGACCGGCTCGGCGGTGCAGATCGCGCCTACGGTCGTCTCGGCGGGATCCCGGTCCTCCGCCAGCCCGCGCACGACGATGTCGCGGTCCGTGAGGATCCCGCGGAGCCGGCCCTGGTCCACGACCAGCACGTCCCCGATGCCGGCGTCCCGCATCACCCGCGCGGCCTCCGCCAATGAGGTGAGCTGCTCGACGGTCACCGGATTCCCGGTCATCACCTCGTGCACTCGTCGGGTCATCGATCCTCCCGCTGCTGGAAGCGGTGCTTGCGCGGAGCGCCTACCCTCCCTCGTGCCGGGTAAGCGCGGCCGGGTGATTGGCCCCTGCCCTGCGGGGTATGCGCTCCGCGGATGACCCATCGCTCACAGGCTCCCCGGGAGGCGGTTCCATGATCCAGGTCACCATTCCGCTGATCCCGG
Organism: Streptomyces sp. NPDC060028; assembly: GCF_042736725.1. Taxonomy (NCBI): domain Bacteria; kingdom Bacillati; phylum Actinomycetota; class Actinomycetes; order Kitasatosporales; family Streptomycetaceae; genus Streptomyces; species Streptomyces sp. NPDC060028. Next base: position 37,078 of record NZ_JBHWVJ010000017.1, read on the forward strand.
GGGGCCAGAGCGGGCCACTGATTCCCGCCGAACAGGTCACCGCCCTGCTGCGCACGATCGCCGTGGACTGGTTGCGCTCGGCGGACGCCGCCGATCCGGCGGTCGACCGGGAGACCGTGGACAGCCTGGCCGGCGTACTGGACGAGCTCGCCGACAGCATCGACGTGGAGTGCATCGCCTTCGCATCGGCCCCGGAGGGCCAGGCGCCGGACGGGGAGTGACGCGCGGCCGGTGCGACCACGCCCCTTCAGACTCCGCTCCTTCAGACCCTGCCCGTTCAGACCCTGCCCGTTCAGACCCTGCCCGTTCAGACCCTGCCCGTTCAGACCCCGGACCGGCGCCCCCGGTCCGGGGTCCCGTGCGTCAGCCGGGTCCGGACCAGAGCCGCCGCCAGTCGGGGCAGGTCGGCCGCGGGAACGAGCTCGGCCAGGCCCTCGGCTGTCTCCGGGAGGCCCAGGGCGCGAGCTCCCTCCAGGGCCCTGCGGTCGAAGGCGGGCCGAAGCTCCGGCCACAGACCCTGCACCTCCCGGCAGAAGATGTCCGCCCCGACCGGGCCGATCCGGGGAACCTCCCGCAGCAGTTCGCGGATCCGGGCCGGCTTGCCGGCCGCCCGGTCGCGCATCCGCCGCAGGTCTCCGCCGTATTCCCCCAGGAGGAACACCGCCCCGTCACCCAGGGCGCTCGCCGTGCTCTCGTCGTAGCGCCGGTAGTGGGCCCGACCGAGGGCGTCGACGCGCTCCTGCCACGGCGTGTCAGCCATCGCCCGGGGCGTGCGCATGGCGGCGGCGAACAGCTCGCGCGCCGCGGCGACCGCGATGTCGGACCTGATCCGTACGGAGAAGAGCACGGTCAGCACCAGCACCTGGTAGAGCGGGGCGGGGGTGTTCCGCAGCCGAATGCCCGCTTCCTCCGCGTGCGTCCGGCCGTACTGCGCCAGCAGGCGGTTCACTTCGGCTCGCTGATCCATGCGCGGCATGCGCGGCTCCTACCCGGCGCTGCGCCCCCCATACGCCTGCCGTGCGTACGCGGGACGGCACCGCGGGCACGGGACGGACGCCCGCGAAGGCCCTTGGCTGAGAACGTCAGGTGCGCAGGCGGCTGTTGGGGCCTTCCTGGTCGCCTGCGCTCTCGTCGTTGAACCAGTAGTCGCCGGCGGCCAGGTAGCGGAACGAGTGAGTGCCCTTGCTGGGCAGCTCGACCGTGACCGCCCGCTTGCCGTCCTTGCGGGGCTCGAGGGTGTGGACGCCGGGCTGCCAGTCGTTGAAGTCGCCCACCACGCTGACCGGCCCGGGCGGGCGGTCGGCGGGGAGGATGAAGGTCACCTCGGTGCGGTCCTTGCGCAGCGTGCGCTCCAGCATGGTGATCGGCTCCTGACGGGAGAGGCGGGTGGGGACGGTGACATCCTCCGCAGCGGACCGGCGATCCGCATCCCGGCGCGGCGCGGCGCGACGCGACGTCACCTGGGCGGAACCGGCCGCGGCCCTCGGCCCCAAGGCTTCCATTGCGGGACGGCGCGGGCCGCCATGTGGGTCTGGCTCTTGCGCCGGGTCGGGTACGTGCAAGGCGCGGGATACCGGGTAGGCGCGGGGCATGATCTCTTCTCTCCCGCTCGCAGCTTCCGGTTCGTCGTCCCTCTTCCTGATCGTGGCCGGTGTCGTCGTGGTCGCGCTCCTGATCGGGGCGTTCTGGTACGGAAGCCGACGAACCGCCGCCCGCAAGGACCCCGGAGCACGGCCGACGGATCAGAGCCCCCCGGCACGCGCCCGGCAGGACTCCTGGCAGACCCCTGACGACCCCGACGGCCCTGGCCGGCCCTCCCGTCCTTGACGGTCGTTGATGGTCGTCAAAACGCTGGTCAGGCCCTGACGACGCGTTCGGCGGCATCGCGCAGCCGCCGGGTCAGGGGCTGGTCCGGGGCGAGCGGGACGGTGTCCATGCCCGCCCCCGACCGCAGCCCGGCGAGGAACTCGCCGACAGCCTCCACGGACGTGTGGGCGGGCTCCCAGGACAGTTCCTCGCGCGCCCGGGTGGAGTCCATCAGCGGCAGGCGCAGGACGGCGTCGAACAGGTCCGGCGAGGCGGGGACCAGGTGCAGCCGCCAGGCGGCCGCGAGCGCCGCCCTCACCGGGCCGGAGGGCATCGACAGGCTCCGCGCCTCGAACAGGGAGGCCAGGACTTCAGCGTCCAGGGGCGGCTCGGCCGCCAGGTTGAACGCCCCCCGTACCGGAAGCGCCACGGCCGCCAGGTACGCGGTGGCCGCGTCGTCGGTGTGCAGGGCCTGGAAACGCAACCCCGGCAGGTCGGGAACGGCGGGGACGAGCCCGGGGCGTACGAGGCGGCCGGGAAGCAGCCGCCCCGCGAAGATCCGTCGTTGTTCCGAGGCGGACGCCTGCTTGAAGAGGAAGGCCGGCCGCATGCGCACCACGCGAACCTCCGGGTGCTTGCCCTCGTAGGCGTCGAGGACTCGTTCGAGATAGGCCTTCTCCCGGGTGTACGCGGCTTGCGGCCAGCCGTGCGTGGGCCACGTCTCGTCCACCCTGTGGTCCTTGGGGCCGGGCGAGTACGCGCCGACGGAGGAGGCGTGGACGAGTACGGGCACGCCGGCGGCCGCCACCGCGTCGAAGACGCGCAGGCTCCCCAGGACGTTGGTGCGCCAGGTCTCGGCCGGATGGTGGGTGGGCTGGAACTGCCAGGCGAGGTGGATGACCGCGTCAGCGCCGGTGAAGAGCGCCACGAGGTCCGCGCCGCCCGGCTCGATGTCCACGGCCTGCCACTGCGTCTTGGCCGGGCGCCAGCCCGGAAGCCGGCGGGCCAAGCCCAGCACGGAACCCACCGCGGAATCCTCCGAGAGGGCCCGCACCACGCTGCTCCCGACGTTTCCGGTGGCCCCCACGACGACGACACGGCTGCCCTCCGCCTTGGCCGCTGAAAGGTCCTGTGTGTACGTACGACGTGACATCGCGCGGGCTCCTCTCCTGCACGGGGGACGGGACCGGCGCCTACCCGTACTCCCCGCTCACATACGTCCCGGTTCCTCCTGCCACCGGCCCGCCGGGTTTCGTGCGCCCCGGGAGGGGCAGCCGCCACGGAGAGACTCCGCACGACAGAAACGACACAGGGACAGGGAGGCAGCCATGGACGAGCAGGGCGGCGCCGGAGGCGTCCCTCCGCACGACGGACACGGCTCACCACGAGCCGGGCAACGCATCCCGCGCGGCGACGAAGAACGGACGGCCGCCGCCGACACGGACGAGGCGAGCCGCCTCGACCGGCCCGGTGCGGCGCCGGACCCCGGCAACGGGCGCAGGCGCTGGGTGAGCCCCAAGGAGGGCGGGGCGAGCGAGCAGCGGGGCGGGGGGCATGGATGACCGGTAGGTGACGGCGGGGCGGTCGACCGCCCCACCGTCACCCACCCGTCCCGTCCCGTCGCCGGGGCTGCCGATCCCGATCGGCGGCCCCGGCGGCGGCGCGCTCGACACGCTTCCGATCGGCCGGCGGTGCGCTGGACCCGGTCCCCGTACGTGACGGCACTCCGGGCGCCCGGCCGTGTTCGTCGACCATGGCACCCTCATCGGGCAACCCGGGCGCGGGCCTGGCCGCTTCCCGCTCCGGTGCCCGTTCGTCATTGCTGTCGTGGTCGTGGTCTTTGTCGTTGTCGTTCACGATTCCTTCCTCCTTCACGCGCAGCGCCTACCCGGCACGCCCGGAAGCAAAAGCCTGCCGGTCAGACGGCCCACTTCCATTCGGTGATCTCCGCCGGGTCCACGCCGGTACGGCGCAGCTCCTGCCGGAGCAGGTCGCGGCGGCGTGCGTAGCGACCGGCGAGTTCGCGGGACCTGCCGGAGTGCGCCCCCAGGTGTTCGAGGACGGTGACGGCGAGGTCGTGGCGGGAGGTTCCGTTGAGGGTGAGCAGGTCGTACGGGGTGGTCGTGGTGCCTTCCTCGACGTAGCCGCGGACGTGGAAGCGGTCCGGGCGCGGGCGGCCGTGGAGCAACTGGTGCACGGCGGACGGGTAGCCGTGGAAGTCGAAGACGACCGGGATCTCGTCGCCGAACAGATCGCGGAACGCCTCGGCCGCCATCCCGTGCGGGTGGCGGTCCGGCGGGGCGAGGGCGCAGAGGTCGACCACGTTGACGAAGCGGATCCTGGCCTCGGGCAGGTCGCGGCGCAGCAGATCGGCGGCGGCCAGCGATTCGACGGTGGGGATGCCTCCGGCGCAGGCGAGGACGACCTCCGGGGCCTCGCCCTCGTGTGTACCGGCCCACTGCCAGGCGGACGCGCCCGCCCGGCAGTGGGCGCGGGCCGCGTCGAGGCCGAGCCACTGGGCGGCGTCGTGTTTGCCCGCGACCACCGCGTTGATCTTCCCCGTCTGGTCCAGCAGTTCCTCCATGGTGACCAGCAGGGTGTTGGCGTCGGGCGGCAGGTAGACACCGGTGACGGTGTTCTTCCGGTTCAGCAGGTTGTTGATGAATCCCGGCCCTTGGTGGCTGTATCCGTTGTGTTCCTGGCGCCAGCCCTCGCTGCTGAGCAGGTAGGTGAAGCTGCTGACGGGGACGCGCCAGGGGACTTCGCGGGACATCTTCAGCCACTTGGCGTGCTGGTTGGCCATGCTGTCCACGATGGCGGCGAAGGCCTCGTAGGTGGGGAAGAGGCCGTGCCGGCCGGTGAGCAGGTACCCCTGTAGCCAGCCCTGGCAGTTGTGTTCGGACAGGGTCTCCATGACGCGGCCGTCCGGGCTCAGGTCCTCGGCGTACTCCTCGACCGGCCAGGTGTACGCGCGTCCGCTGGCGGCCAGGACTGCGTCGAGCTTGTTGGAGGCGAGTTCGTCCGGCGAGACGATACGGAAGTCCCGGCGGTCGGCGGTGTCGCGCATGAGGGCGGCCAGCCAGTCGCCGAGCACGCGGGTCGGGCTCGCGGTGGCCGTGCCCGGCCCCTTGGAGACGTCGACTGCGTACGGTTCGAGCGGCGGGAGGGCGAGCGGGCGGCGCAGGCTGCCGCCGTTCGCGGCGGGCCGGGCCCCGATGCGCGCGTCCCCCTGCGGGACGGCGGCGAGGACGTCGGGCACGGGCCGTCCCTGGTCGTCGAAGAGCTCCCGGAGCCGGTAGGAACGCAGCCATCCTTCCAGCGCCCGTAGCTGCTGCGGGTCCTCGCGTACGTCCGGCAGGGGCACCTGGTGCGCGTGGAAGGTCCCCTCGATCAGCTTCCCCTCGACCTCGGCCGGGGCGCCCTGGCCCTTGAGGCTGCGCAGCACGATCACGGGCCAGGCGGGGCGGACGGGGCGGGCCGCGCGGTCGCCGCCGCGCGCCCGCCGCTGGAGGTCGCGGATCGCGCCGTGTGCGTCGAGCACGGCGGTGGCGAGCGGGTCGCCGGGCGGGTCGCCGGTGACGTCCACGATGCGCGGGTCCCAGCCGTAGCCCCGGAAGAGGGCGGTCAGCTCGTCGTCGGACATGGTCGCGAAGAGCGTCGGCGAGGAGATCTTGAAGCCATTGAGGTGGAGGATCGGCAGGACCGCGCCGCAGGTCACGGGGTCGAGGTACTTGTTCGAGTGCCAGGCTCCGGCCGTGGGGCCGGTCTCGGCCTCGCCGTCGCCGACGATGCAGGCGACGATCCGGTCCGGGGCGTCCAGTGCGGCGCCGACGGCGGTCGCGAGGGCGTAGCCCAGCTCGCCGCCCTCGTGCAGGGTGCCCGGTACGGATGGGGAGAGGTGGCTCGGGAAACCGTCGGGGGCGCAGTAGCGGCGTGCCAGCTCGCGCAGGCCGGCCTCGGTCCGGGCCAGCGCGGGGTCGTGGTCCTCGTGGGTGCCTTCGAGCCACAGGCCGGCGTGGACGGCGGGTGCGCCGTGGCCCGGCCCGACGACCAGGAGCACGTCGGCGCCGCGTTCCCGGATCAGCGTGTTGAGGGCCGCGTAGACGGCGGTGATGCCCGGGCAGGTGCCCCAGTGGCCCAGCAGCCGGGGCTTGATGTGTTCCGGCCGCAGCGGCTGCGTCAGCAGGACGTTGTCCTGGAGGTGGATCAGGGCCGCCGCCACGTAGTCCGCGGCCCGTGCGTAGGGGCTGCGGGGCGTGTGCCGGGATTGCAGGGAGGAGGTCACGACGCCACTTTCGAATCGTCGGGGACGAGGACGAGCTGCGTGAGAACCGCACATCCCGGCGCCTGCCCCCGGTTGTCCGCTTGAATCCGCGGGACGGATCGGCCGTACGCCGGGTTCAAGACCGCCCGCCGGGGAAGGCGCATCGGGGCAAACGGGGTGACCGGCACCCCGGCGAAGGGAGTGAGCGCCATGCGCATCGCGTTTCTGACCGCTCCGGAGGGCGTGGAGGAGGTCGAGCTCACCGCGCCCTGGAAGGCCGTCGAGGCGGCCGGCTGGAGCCCGCAGCTCGTATCGACGCAGGCCGGACGGGTGCAGGCGTTCCACCATCTCGACAAGGCGAACACCTTCCCCGTCGACCACGTACTGGCCGGCGACACCTCGGACGCCTTCGACGCGCTCGTGCTGCCCGGCGGCGTCGCCAATCCGGACGCGCTGCGCACGGACGAACGGGCCGTCGGCTTCGTCCGGAGCTTCTTCGAGGCGGGCAAGCCGGTCGCGGCGATCTGCCACGCGCCCTGGACCCTGGTGGAGGCCGATGTCGTACGCGGCAGGACGCTGACGTCGTGGCCCAGCCTGGCGACCGACATCCGCAACGCGGGGGGCGCCTGGGTCGACGAGGAGGTACGGGTGTGCCGCGCGGCCCCCACGACGCTCATCACCAGCCGCAAGCCCGACGACCTCGACGCGTTCTGCGCCACGCTCGTGAAGGAGTTCGACCTCCCTCGATCGTGACGGGACCGGGCCGAGACCGGACAGGAGGAGCCATGGCACGATTCGCCGTCGAGGCGAGGTCCGTCCCCGGGGCCACGGTTCTGGCGCTGGCCGGGGAGCTCGACCACGACACCGTGGAACCGTTGCGGCAGGCCATCGACGCCGCCGCATGGCACGGCGGCGGGCGGCTCCTGGTCGACTTGAGCCGCCTGGACTTCTGCGATTCCACGGGATTGAACGTGCTGCTGCACGGCCGCCTCGCGGCCGGGGAATCCGATGGCAGCCTCGAGTTGGTCGGCCTGCACCCACCGGTCGAGCGCATGTTCCGCGTCACGGGCGCGGACCGCCTCTTCCAGGTCCATGCCGATGTGGAGGCGGCACTGTCGACGGCCCGGCGGAACTCCGGCCCGCCCTAGGAGCGGTCGTGGGAGCGGTCGAGGGGCGGGTGTCAGCGGCCGGTGTCACGCTGAGTCCCCACAGGACGCGCGAAGGGAAGGCCCATGATCACCACTGACTTCGTCCCCGGCTCCCCCTGCTGGATCGATCTCGGTTCTCCCGACGTCCGCGCCGCCGCAGCCTTCTACGGCGCCGTCTTCGGGTGGGACTACGAGGCCATGGGCGGGGAGGGTGAGGACATGGAAGGCGGGATGTTCCGCAAGGACGGCAAGATCGTCGCCGGGCTCGGCAAGCTCACCGAGGAGGGAGCCCGCCCGGCCTGGATGATCTACTACACCGTCACTGACGCGGACGCCGCCTCCCAGGCCGTCGAGCGCGCCGGCGGCACGGTACGGCTGGCGACGCGGGACCTCGGCGAGTGGGGGCGGATGGCGCAGTTCAGCGACCCTCTGGGGGGCCAGTTCGCGGTGTGGCAGCCGGGCAAGAACTCGGGCGTCCAACTGGTGGACGAGCCGGGCTCGCTGTCCTGGACCGAGCTCTACACGAGCGACGCCGCGGCCGCGAAGGACTTCTACGGCGGTGTCTTCGGCTGGCGGTTCAGCGACACGGAGCTGCCGGGCGGCGGGGGCACGTACTCCCTCATCACCCCGGCCGAACTCCCCGAGGAGCGCATGCACGGCGGCCTCATGGAGATGCCGGAGGAGAACCTCGCCCTGGCGAACGGGCGGCCGTACTGGCACCCGGTCTTCGCCGTCGCCGATTGTGACGCCGCGGTCGCCCAGGTCACCGAGAACGGTGGCAGCGTACAGATGGGGCCTGCGGACGCCGAGGGTGTCGGCCGGCTGGCCGTCTGCCTCGACCCGTCGAACGCGGACTTCGTGGTGCTGGCCCCGGCCCGGAGCTGAGCCGGTAATCCGCATCTCCCCGCCGATCCCGCGGCCACCGCGTCACTGCCGCGCGCCGCCACGCCCACCTGCGGGTGAAGCCCCGTCGAAGATCGGCGGGGGTGCCCGGAGGGCCGGGACACTGGGGCCCGGTACGGGCGGCCGTACCCCTGGGCGCGGGGAGCGGAAGAGATGGCGAACGACACGGTCCTGCTGGTACTGCGGGAGAACCCGATGGGCGGCGGCGTCAGCGCCGAGCAACTGGGCCGCATCGGCAAGGAGTTGGAGAACAAGGGCCTGGAGCTTCGCTGGGCGCCGAGTGCGCGTGACGCGCGGGCCGCCTTGCAGACCGAGGCCGGAGTCGCGGCCGCCGTGGTCGCCTGGGACCTGCCGCTCACGGCGGGGGGCGCGGTCGAGGAGGGCGGCGGCGGGGAGGTCCTGCGCCACATCGGGCGGCGTTTCAAGGACCTGCCGGTCTTCTTGGTGATGACGGACGACGCGGACCAGGACCTGGAGCGGCTGCCGCTGTGGGTCTCGGAGACGGTGATCGGCTACATCTGGCCGCTGGAGGACACGCCGTCCTTCATCGCGGGCCGGGTCGCGACGGCGGCCCACGGTTACCACCGGGACCTCCTGCCGCCGTTCTTCAAGGCGCTGCGCCGGTTCGACGACTCCCACGAGTACTCCTGGCACACTCCCGCCCACTCCGGCGGGGTCGCCTTCCTCAAGTCACCGGCCGGGCGGGCGTTCTTCGACTACTACGGGGAGCGGCTGTTCCGCACCGACCTGTCGATCTCGGTCGGCGAACTCGGGTCGCTCTTCGAGCACAACGGCCCGATCGGCGAGGCCGAGCGCAACGCCGCCCGGGTCTTCGGCTCCGACCGTACCTATTTCGTCCTGCACGGCGACTCCACCGCGGACCGGATGGTCGGCCACTACAGCGTGACGAGTGACGAGATCGCGCTCGTGGACCGCAACTGCCACAAGTCCGTGCTGCACGGACTCGTGATCTCCGGGGCCCGCCCCGTCTACCTGGTGCCGACCCGCAACGGCTACGGGCTCGCCGGCCCCCTGCCGCCCGCCGTGACCGACCCGGCGGCGGTGGCTGCGACGATCGCCGCGAACCCGCTCACGGCCGGGGCGCTCTCCCCCGCGGCCCAGTACGCGGTCGTCACCAACTCCACCTATGACGGCCTGTGTTACGACACCGTCGCGGCGGCGCGGGCCCTCGCGCCGAGCACGCCGCGCCTGCACTTCGACGAGGCCTGGTTCGCGTACGCCCGCTTCCACCCGCTGTACACGGGCCGCTACGGCATGGCCGTCGGTCCGCACACCTTCCCGGACGACGGCAGTGGGCCGGGCCGGCCGACGGTCTTCGCGACCCAGTCCACGCACAAACTGCTGGCCGCCCTCTCCCAGTGCGCGATGGTCCACGTCAGGTCGGCGCCCCGGGCACCGGTCGAACACGAGCGGTTCAACGAGGCGTTCATGATGCACGGCACCACCTCGCCGCTGTATCCGGCGATCGCCTCCCTGGACGTGGCCACCGCGATGATGGACGGCGCGCAGGGCCAGTGGCTGATCGACGAGGCGGTGACCGAGGCGATCCGGTTCCGTCAGGCCGTGGTCCGCACCGGGCGCCGCATCGCCGCGGCCGGGGACCGGCCGGGCTGGTTCTTCGGCGTGTGGCAGCCGGAGTCGGTCACCGACCCGGCGACCGGGGCGCGCGTCGCGTTCGCGGACGCGCCGCCGTCCCTGCTGAGCCGCGAGCCGTCCTGCTGGCACCTGGAGCCCGGCGCCGACTGGCACGGCTTCGCCGGGCTGAGCGAGGGCTACTGCCTGCTGGACCCGGTCAAGGTCACCCTGACCTGCCCCGGGGTGACGGCCACCGGTGAGACCGGCGACTGGGGCATCCCGGCGCGGATCCTCACCGCCTATCTGGCGGCGCGCGGGATCGTGGTGGAGAAGACCGACAGCTACACCACCCTGGTCCTCTTCTCGATGGGCATCACCAAGGGCAAGTGGGGCACCCTGATGGACGCCCTCATCGACTTCAAGGCCCTCCACGATGCGGACGCCCCGCTGGACCGGGTCCTTCCGGGGCTGGTCGAGCAGTTCCCGCGCCGTTACGGCCGTACCACCCTCGGCGCCCTGTGCCGCGAGATGCACGAGCACCTGACGCGCGCCGAGCTGATCACCGCCCTCGACGCGGCCTTCCAGGAGCTGCCGGAGCCGGTGGCCCCGCCGCGCCATTGCTACCAGCTGCTGATCCGGGGCGGCACGGAGCGCGTACGGCTGGCCGAGGCGGCCGGGCGGGTGGCCGCGGCGATGGTGACCGTGACCCCGCCGGGGATCCCCGTACTGATGCCCGGGGAGTCCACCGGCGCTCCGGACGGGCCACTGCTGCGGTACCTGCGGGCCCTGGAGGCCTTCGACCGGGTCTTCCCGGGCTTCCACAGCGAGGCGCACGGGGTGAGCGTGGATCCCGACAACGGCGACTACCTGATCGAATGCGTCCGCACGGCCCACGACGACCGGGCGCCGGGCTCAGCCGTTCAGTGACGTCATGAGCTCGGGGGCGTACCGGTCCCCCGAGACCACGCCGTGCGGCGCGACGGAGTCGATGGACGCCAGGTCGGCGTCGGTCAGCGTCACCGCGGTCGCGGCGACGTTCTCCTCCAGGTAGCGGCGGCGCTTGGTCCCGGGGATCGGGACGGCGCCGCTGCGCAGGGTCCAGGCGAGCGCGAGCTGCGAGGGGGTGACCCCCTTCTCCGCGGCGAGGTGGCGGACCCGGTCGACGACGGCCAGGTTGCGCTCGAAGTTCTCGCCCTGGAAGCGGGGGTCGGTGCGGCGGAAGTCGTCGGCGGCGAAGTCGTCCGGGCTGGTCACGGCGCCGGAGAGGAAGCCGCGGCCGAGCGGGGAGTAGGCGACGAGACCGATCCCGAGCTCGCGCAGGGTGTCCAGTACGCCGTCGTGCTCGATCCCGCGCTCGAAGAGGCTGTACTCGGTCTGTACGGCGGCCAGCGGGTGCACGGCGTGGGCGCGGGCGATGGTGCCCGCGGCGGCCTCGCAGATCCCGATGTGGCCGACCTTGCCGGCGGCGACCAGCTCGGCCATCGCGCCGATGCTCTCCTCGATCGGCACGTTCGGGTCGACGCGGTGGAGGTAGTACAGGTCGATGTGGTCGGTGCCGAGGTGGCGCAGGGAGCGTTCCGCGGAGCGGCGGATGTACTCGGGGGTGGCGTTCTGCCCGCGGAAGGCTCCGTCGTCGGTGAACTCGACGCCGGTCTTCGTGGCGATGACGGCGGCGTCGCGGCGGCCGGTGAGGGCCTTGCCGAGGAGCTGTTCGTTGAGGAAGGGGCCGTAGCCCTCGGCGGTGTCGAGCAGGGTCACGCCCAGTTCGAGGGCGCGGTCGATGGTGGCGAGGGACTCGGTCTCGTCGGTGGCTCCGTAGTGGGCGCTCATGCCCATGAGGCCGAGGCCCTCGGCGCCGACCTTCAGTCCCTGGTTGCCCAGTGCGCGGATCTCCATGATGTCCTCCATAAAGCGAGCAGGTAGGTAACTAACTGGATAGTTCGAGTCTGCGGCACGGGTCCGCCAGATGTCAATAACTAGATAGTTACTTGCTAGGCTGCCCGCCATGGCACGGGATTCCAGCGCAACGAAGGCACGGCTGCTCGACGCGGCGTTCTCCGAGTTCGCCGCGTTCGGCATCGCCGGGGCGCGGGTCGACCGCATCGCGGAGACCGCCCAGGCGAACAAGCGGCTCATCTACGTCTACTACGGCAACAAGGAGCAGCTCTTCGACGCCGTGCTCCAGCGCGCCCTGGCGACGGGGTCGGAGTCGGTGCCCTTCGACGCGGAGGACCTGCCCGGATACGCGGGGGCGGTCTTCGACCATCTCGTGGCGCGGCCGGACCTGATGCGGCTGGTGCAGTGGAAGCAGCTGGAGCGGCCGGGCACCACCGACGCCGAGGCGGAGTCCTACCGGGGCAAGATCGCGGCGGTGGAGCGGGCACAGGGGGCGGGACTGATCGACCCCGCACTCGATCCGGCGGACCTGCTCACGCTGGCGATGGCCCTGGCCCAGGCGTGGACGGGCACGGTGGGCGGCGTGGCGGCGGGCGGCCTGGGCGCCGCCTGGCCCCCGGAGCGGCTGGCCCGTCACCGCGAGACGGTGGTCGAATCCGTCCGCCGCCTGATCCTGCCCCCACGGCCGGCCCGCTGAGCCGTCAGGCGTGCCTGTGGAAAGGGGCCGCCCGGCGCCCCGTGCGGCTGGACCGCGCACCCCGCCGCGACGGCCCGGCGCCGACGGCGTTCGGGTCGTTCCTTCGGGGGAGGTGGAAGGCGGCCGACCGCTCCTACTCTGGAGTCCGCACACCCCACCCGCGACGGAAGACCGGCATTCATGGCACTCATCAGCACGCGCACGGCCCGGCACACGGCCCGGGCCGCCCTCGCGGCAGCGGCCTTGACCCCGATGGTCTTCCTGGGAGCGGGCACCGCCACCGCGGTCCCCGGCACCGCACTCCCCGGCACCGACGCGTCCGGCGCGCGGGCCCGGCGCCCGGCGCCGTCGGTGGTCCCGGCCGCCCCGGCATCCATACCCGTCACGATCGCCCGCTCGGCCGCCGGCGGTCCGCGGGACGTCGCGATCACCATCGACGACGGCCCGGACCCGGTGTGGACGCCGCAGGTCCTCGACGTGCTCAGGCGGAACAACGTCAAGGCGACCTTCTGCATGATCGGCACCAGCGCCCGGAAGTACCCCGCCCTGGTCAAGGACGTGGTCGCGGCCGGCCATCGGCTGTGCGACCACTCCGTCAGCCACGACACCACGATGGATCACAAGCCGGTCGCCTTCCAGCAGCGGGAGATCCTCGACGGCAAGGCCATGATCGAGCAGGCCGCGCGGGGCGCGACCGTGGACTACTACCGGGCGCCCGGCGGTGCCTTCACCCCCGACAGCCGGCAGATCGCCGCGGCCGGGGGCATGCGCCCGCTGGGCTGGAGCGTGGACCCCAGGGACTGGAGCCGTCCGGGCACCGCGTCCATCGTGTCGACGGTGGAACAGCAGCAGCCCCACCCGACCGTCCTCTTCCACGACGGCGGCGGCGACCGCTCGCAGACCGTGGCCGCCCTGCGCGAGGTCCTTCCCTGGTTCGCCCGGCACGGCTACTCCTTCGCCTTCCCCGTCCGCACCGCCCCCTGACAGCGCGGCGAGCCGGGCAGGTCCCCCTGCGTGAGCGAAGGTGGGGCCATGGTGCACGTACTGGGCAGCAGGATTCTGCTGCGCCCCACTGATCCCGAGCGCTCACGCGTCTTCTACGGGGACGTCCTGGGGCTCGCTGTCTACCGCGAGTTCGCGACCGGCCCCGAGCGCGGCACGGTCTACTTCCTCGGCGGCGGCTTCCTGGAGCTGTCGGGGCGCGCCGAGGCGCCGCCCGCGCCCGGGCTGCGGCTGTGGCTCCAGGTCGCCGACGCGCAGGCGGCGTACGAGGAACTGCGCGGCCGGGGTGCGGAGGTGCTGCGGCCTCCGCTGCGCGAGCCCTGGGGCCTGATCGAGATGTGGATCGCCGACCCGGACGGCGTGCGCATCGCGGTCGTGGAGGTGCCAGCCGATCACCCGCTGCGCTCGCGCCCCTGAGCCGTTCGGCGCCGCCGCCGGGTCCATCGGGGCGCGCACCCTACGTGAGCAACTCCGCCAGCCGGTCGAGGAATTCGGTGAGCCAGTCCAATCGCGATCCCGCGCGGGCCACACGAAATCCGTGGCGGCGGCCCCAGAACGCGGCCTGGACGGCATGGAACTGAGCCCACCGTCGGGCGCGTTCGCGATCGAGTTCCGCGGCATCGGCGAAGACGTCCAGGATGCGGTGGACGGCCTTGTGCGGGTCGTGCGCTTCGATGAGCGTCAGTGCCCGCGACTTGAGCAGGGTGCCGCAGTCGTAGGCGGGGTCCCCCGCGTATCCCTTGGGGTCGACGGCCAGCCACGGCTCACGGTCGGCGGCCAGGACGTTCCTGGCGTGGAGGTCGCCGTGGATGAGGGTGTCCGGCTGGACGCGGGCCACCTCCCGTACGGTCGCCACTGCGGCGTCCACCACGTAGGGCGACAGTCCGTGCGGCAGCTCCATCGCGTCCTTGCGCAGTTCCTCCTCCCAAGCGTCGGCCTGCTCCCGCAGCCGGGGCAGGCCGGGCGGTGCGGGGACGGCCAGCCGGTGGTTGAGGCGCCCTGCGACCCTCACCACTTCGTCGCCGTCTTCGACTTCCGCCAGAGTGGAGGACCGGACCCGCTCCAGCAGCATCGCGAACTGCTCGTCGTGGCGCTCGTGCAGCCGCACCGCTCCGCGCCCGCGCCACGCCGCGAACGCGTCGGGCTCGTGCACGTTGCCGGGGTGCGGAAAGGACACCTTCAACACGGCGGCCCCGTCGGTCCCCCGCAACACCGGGACGATCAGCCCGACGCCTCCGTGCATCACTTCGCCGTCCGGCACGCACTCCCACTGCCGCAGCAACCCCTCGACGATCCCCGGCAGTTCGACGAGCCACGCCGCTCCGGGCTCCCCCTCGCGCTCGATGGTGCTCCGCGAGAACGCCTCTGGAATCCCGATCATCCAGGCACCCTACACATCGAAGGGAACCGGACGCGGGCAGGCACCGCGGGCCGAGGTCTCGAGTCGCCTCCCCCGACGGTTCGGCCCGCGGGCCATGCCGTCGGAGGAGGCGCTCGATCATGTTCGGGTGTCCGGCGGCACCCGTGGGGGCAGGAGGCCGGGTGTCACAGCTTGCGGCACAACAGGGCGTCCGGGGTCTTGCCCTTGGCCCATGCGCCGGTGAAGGCGATCCCCGCGGCGTATTCGTCCGTTCCGCACTGGCCCTTGTAGTTGCCGTACGCGAAGTCGCCCCCGGGGCCGCCGGCCGGACGGTTCTCGCCCCGGTCGAACCAGACGGTACGGCCGTTCGTTCCGAGCGTGCGGCCCGCCTGGGTGCACAGGACCGCGGAGACCGCCTGGCCCCGCAGGCTGTAGCCGGTCATGAACTGGTTGGGCCCGCACTGGTACTTGGTGTAGCCACCGGCCCAGTCGCCCTGCTGTACGTGACGTTCGTCGCTCACCACGGTCGAGACCGGGGCGGCGCCCGCCAGAGCGGCGGCCCCCGCATCGGTGCACAACCCGCGCCCGTCACGGTGCGACAGGCCGACGAGCCGCTGGCCGTCGGGGCACGCTCCCTTGCGGGCTCCCGAATCCCAGTCCCCGAGCGCCCTCGTACGGGCCGACTGGACCGCATCGGCGTGGTCGAGGTTGAGCATGTCCCAGGTGTCGGATACGGCTACCTGACCGCTCTTCTGCGATGCGTTGACGAGCCGGTTCCAGTTGGCGGCGCGCCAGTCACCGCCGTCGAGGATCCCGGAACGGCGGCCCGCGGCGTCGAAGTTGAGGATCGACCAGCTGCCGTGTCCGGCCCAGCCGACCAGGGGCCAGTACGCGAAGTCGGTGTCGTTGGCGATCAGATAGTCCACGAAGTTGCCGAACCAGGCGCGGGCCTGCGGGTTGGTCTCATCGCTGCCGATGCCGAACTCGCTGATCCACAGGGGTGCGGTGAAGTGGCGGCCGGTCTCGGACGTGACGTAGAACGCCTGGCGCTGCAGGGTCGCGAACAGGTCTTCGCGGGAGAGTTCCTGGTATCGCGGGTCGTGGGTCTCGCCCATACCGGTCGCGCCGGTGTGGTTCGGACCGGTGTAGCCGTAGAAGTGCGCCGCGTACACCAGCTTGTTGGACGCGACGAGCGTGTGCGAGAGGGTGCGTACCGGTTCGAGGGTGGGACGCCCGTGGGGCAGCCCGTCGGCGGGGATGCCTTGCCAGTTGATGCCTTCGACGATCACCAGCAGGTCGGGGTTGGCCTCGGTGAGCAGCCGGTCGCCGAGGCGCTGGGACGCGGCCCACCAGTCGTGGTCGTCGCCCCAGTTCCAGTTGGCGTCGTCGGTGACGGTGCGGCGGACCTCGTTGTAGAGGTCGGCGCCGACGACGCGCTTGTTGTCCTTGTAGCGGCGGGCGAGACTGATCCAGTCGTTCTCCCACTGCGCGGTCGACTGGCTGGTGTTCCAGCGTTCGTTGCCGTCCAGACCGCAGCAGAAGCGCGAGGTGTTGGTGTGGTTGTTGAGGACCACCGCGAAGCCCTCGGCCGTGGTGGCGGCGATGACGGCGTCGAAGACCTGGAGCGGGGTCTTGCCGCGCAGTTGCGGGTTCGCGGCGATCGATGCGTCGGAAACCGGGCGCTGGTCGTGCAGCATCTCGTTCGAGAACGGCAGCCGGATGCTGTTGATCCCGAGCTCGTGGAATCCGGCGAGGATCCGTGCGATCGGCGCGCGGTCCAGGCCGAGCGGCATCTCGTCGGCCTTCTCACCGTCGTGGTGGGCGGCCGGGTCGTTGATGTCGCCGGAGCCGTTCCACGATCCCTGAGCCCCGTGCCAGTTCGCGGACTTGAGCTTGAAGCGGTTGCCGTCGGCGTCGACGATGTAGCGGCCCCGGGTGCTGAGGGGCGCACGCCAGGAGTCGGACAGGACGGCCGGTGCGCCGGGGGCCGCGGGGGCCGCGGTCGATGCGGGCGGCGCGGACGCGACGGCCGGGTGGGCACCCAGCGTTCCGAGCATGAGCGCCGCGGCGAGTGCCGTCGACACCAGGGGTCTTCTCACGGTGTCCTCCGAGGGACCTGGGGGGTGGAAGAGGGTACGGCGCTGCCGAGGACGGCGACGCCCCGCGGTTCGAGGGCGATCCTGCGGACGAGAGGCCTGTGATCGTCGAGGAGGTCTCGGCGGTCGGTCGGCAGGGTCACCTCATGGGTGTCCTCGGTGTGGTTGAGCAGGATGAGGACGTCGTGATCCGCGCCGCGGCGGATCGTCGCCTGGATGCCGGCGTGCAGACCGGGCAGAACGGGGGCGACTCCCGCCTCGGCGAGTGAGCGGTCGACGGCGGCCCGCATCGTGACGGGGTCGGGCCGGGTCGCGATGTAACGGGCGGTCCCCCGACCGTGGGTGTGCACCGTGACGGCCGGGCGGTCGTCCCAGTCGGGGCCGGCGAAGAGGAGCTCGGCGCGGGCGCCGGTGAGCTTCACGTCCTCGCGCCACAGCGAAGCCGGCGCGGGCACCGGGGCGTCCGCATCCGTATCCGCATCCGGGGTTCGGAGCGCGACCGCCTCATCGACGGCGGCGGGCCAGAACTCCTCGACCCGTACGCCCAGTACGTCGTCCAGCGGGGCCGGATGGCCACCCGTGTGCACGCGGTCGTGCTCGTCGACGATCCCGGTGAAGAACGACGCGAGGAGGGAGCCGCCGTCCGCCACGAAGGCGCGTATCCGCCCGGCGTTCTCAGCCGACAGCAGGTAATGGCTGGGCAGCACCAGCAGCTTGTACGGCGAGAGGTCCGCGGAGGGATGGACGACGTCGATGCCGACGCCCGCTTCGAACAGGGGGGCGTAGTGGTCGAGGACGCGGTCGAGGCAGCGCACGCCGTCCGAGGGGTGCGAGTCGAGTTCGAGCGCCCACCAGTTTTCCCAGTCGAACACGATCGCGACCTCGTTGCGGATACGCGTGCCGGCCAGCTCGGGCACCAGGGCCAGTTCGCGGCCCAGCTCGCGCACCTCCGCGTGCACCCGGGTCCCGGGCCCCGCGTGCGGGACCATGCCGGAGTGGAACTTCTCCGCTCCGCCGCGGGACTGCCTCCACTGGAAGTACATGACGGCGTCCGCGCCCTGCGCGACGGCCTGCCAGCTCCAGAGGCGCATCCGGCCGGGGCTCTTGCCCCCGTTGCGGCCCCGCCAGTTGACGGCGGACGGGGCCTGCTCGGTCAGCAGCCACGGCTTCCCCCCGCCGGCACCCCGCAGGATGTCGTACGACAGGGCCGCGCCGATGTGCGCCGCATCCCAGTGCGGGTCCGGGTAGCTGTCGAGGGCGAGGACGTCCATCTCGGGTGCCCACGCACGGACGTCCACCGCCTTGTGACCGGCGAGGAAGTTCGTGGTCACGGGAACGTCGGGGGTGATGCGGCGCAGCACGTCGCGTTCGAGGGTGAAGCACGTGCGCAGTGCGTCGCTGCTGAACCGTTTGAAGTCGAGCTGCTGGGAGGGGTTGGGGTAGGTGGGTGCGGCGCGCGGGGGCAGGACCTGGTCGAAGGAGGTGTAGCGCTGCGACCAGAAGTCGGTGGACCACGCGTCGTTGAGTGCGTCCACGTCGCCGTACCGGGCCGTCAGCCAGCGTCGGAAGTCGGCGGCGGAGGTGTCGCAGAAGCATTCGGCGACATGGATTCCGTACTCGTTGCCGACGTGCCACAGGCCCAGCGCCGGGTGATCGCGGTAGTGCGTGGCGACGGCTTCGACCAGGCGGACGGCGCGGTCGCGGAAGACCGGGCTGGACGGACAGAAGTGCTGGCGGCCCCCTGGGGACAGGATCCCGCCGGAGGCGGTGACCGGCAGGATCTCGGGGTGCTCGACGGCGAGCCACGGGGGTGGGGACGCGGTCATGGTGGCCAGGTCGGCGGTGATGCCGTGGGCGGCCAGGTCGTCCATGACGGTGTCGAAGAAGCCGAAGTCATAGGCGTCGCGGGCGGGTTCGACCCGGGCCCAGGCGAAGATGGCGAGGTTGACGAGGTTGACGCCCGCCTCGTTCATCAGGCGCAGGTCTTCGGCGCGGGTGGCCTTGTCCCACTGCTCGGGGTTG
This sequence comes from Streptomyces sp. NPDC060028, assembly GCF_042736725.1. Classification (NCBI taxonomy): domain Bacteria; kingdom Bacillati; phylum Actinomycetota; class Actinomycetes; order Kitasatosporales; family Streptomycetaceae; genus Streptomyces; species Streptomyces sp. NPDC060028. Next base: position 55,868 of record NZ_JBHWVJ010000017.1, read on the forward strand.
TAGTCGCCGCCGAATCCGAGGCCGCCCAGTCGGGCGCCGAGGGCTCGGGCACGGTCTTGTGCCGGAGAGTTCATCTTCCATACCCCTTCAGGTACTTCGGGAGGCATTACGTCTCGTGTGCGGCATGCCGGTGGCCATGTTTGCGCCAACATGCGCGGCCAGGCGCAGGCCCCACGACATGCCGGGCCGGACCGGACTGGGCCGCCAGGGCGGGCCGGTCCGGGGCGGGCCGGGACGGGCCAGGGCGACCCGGTCCGTGGCCGCGCGTGGCCCCGCTCAGACCCGCGGCGGCGCCGTGCTGTCGCGCTCCACCAGGGTCGGCATGACCGACACGACGGACGAGTCCGCCGACGGAGCGTCTTCGATCTGGCTCAGGAGTCGGTCCACGCAGGCCGCGCCGACCCGGGAGAGGTCCTGGTCGATGGTGGTCAACGGCGGGAGGAAGTGGGCGGATTCGGCGATGTTGTCGAACCCGATCACGCTCACGTCCTCGGGAACCGAGCGCCCCGCGTCGCGCAGCGCACGGACCATCCCGAGCGCCATCTGATCGTTGGCCGCGAACACCGCGGTGACCTCCGGCCGGGCGGCGAGTTCCCGCCCCGCCCGGTAACCGCTGTCGGCGCTCCAGTCGCCGTGGACGACCGGCGGGACCGCAGCGCCCGCCGCCTGGAGCGCCCGCTGCCAAGCCTCGGCGCGTCGGCGCGCGGGATGGGAGTCCTGCGGGCCGGCCAGGTGCCACACCGTGGGGTGGCCGAGGCCCAGCAGGTGGTTGACGGCGATCTCCGCACCGGCCGCGTGGTCGGTGTGGACGCCGGGGTAGCGGTGGTCGTCGCCGCCGTCGACGACCACGACCGGAAGCCCGAAGGGGAGCATCAGCGAACCGGTCAGGATCTGCGCCTCGTTCACGATGACCCCGTCGACCGCATGACCGCTCAGCCGCCGGAACGCTTCCAGTACCGCCTCCTGGGTCTGCGCCTGCGGTACGACGACGTTGACCGAGTACTCGGTGGACTGCACGGCGGAGACGATCGACTCCAACGTGCGGGCGTTCCCGTGTGCCGTGAGGTCGAAGCTGATGACGCCGATCATCCGGAACTTGCCGGTGGCGAGCGCCCGGGCGGCGGTGTTGGGGCGGTACCCGAGCATGCGTACGGCCCGGACGACCCGGTCGCGAGTGACCTCGTCGACCCGGGCGGTCGCGTTGACCACCCGGGAGACGGTCTGCGCCGAGACCCCCGCCATGGCCGCGACGTCCGCCATCGACGGGGGCCTGGGGCGATCCGCGGCCGGGGAACGGGGCTTGCGCGGCCGCTGCCCATCCTTCGCCATGGTGCAGCTCCTCTCGCACGGTGATGCCCAGGCGTTTCCTGGCCCTCATCATGTTTGCGCGAACATGGCGCATTGGTCAACAGGCTGACGAGTGGCTTCGGGTGGACGGGTAGTTCTGTCGTCACATTTTGAGCTCGCGACAACCCTTGTGTTCCACGGTAATTGACGAGGCGACAGAAGACTCGGTCAAAACTATTGACAGTCGCTGACAGCTCTCGACACACTTCCGAACCGCGCCACCGTGTTGGCGCTAACATGCATCGGAGGTCTTACCCGTGAGAGTCGACCAAGCCCCGGTCGGCGATGGAGACGTCGCCGACCGCCGCCGCCGGGGACTGCGGTGAAACGCGGCGCTGTTCGGCGCAACCTCACCGCCCATGCGTTCCTGCTGCCGTTCCTCTGCGTCTTCACCATCGGAGTCGTCGCCCCGCTGATCTACTCCGTCAACCTGAGCCTCTATCAGGAGCGCATGATCGGCGGGAGGGTCTTCACCGGGCTGGACAACTACACCAAGGCGTTCGAGGACAACCTGTTCCATGCCGGCCTCGGACGGGTCGCGCTCTTCTTCGCGATCCAGGTACCCCTCATGCTCGGCCTCGCCCTCGTGGCCGCACTCGCGATCGACAGCGGGCGGCTGCGCGCCCCGGGTCTGTTCCGCATCGGCATCTTCGTGCCCTACGCCGTCCCCGGTGTGGTCGCGGCACTGATGTGGGGCTACCTGTACGGCGACCGCTTCGGCCTGGCCGGGGAGATCGGCGACCTCTTGCACACCGAGTTGCCCGACCTGCTCTCCGGGAACTGGATGCTCGCGTCGATCGGCAACATCGTCACGTGGTCGTACGTCGGCTACAACATGCTGATCTTCTACGCCGCCCTGCGGTCCATCCCCGAGGAGCTGTACGAGGCGGCCGAGGTCGACGGCGCCGGGGCCTTCCGCAAGGCGTTCAGCATCAAGCTGCCGGCCCTGCGCCCGGCCCTGCTGATGGCCACGACGTTCTCGGTGATCGGCAGCTTCCAGCTCTTCAACGAGCCGAGCGTCCTGCAGTCCCTGGCGCCGGCCGCCATCACCACGAACTACACGCCCAACATGTACGCCTTCAGCCTCGCCTTCGACGGGCGCCAGTTCAACTACTCGGCCGCCGTCGCGGTGCTGCTCGGCCTGGTGACCGTGATCGTCGCGTACGCGGTCCAGCGCGTGACCGCCCGAAGGGAGCACATGCTGTGAGCGCCACCGTGCCCGAGACCGTCAGCGGGTCCGCCGGGGCTCTCACCGGGAAAGCACCTGGCCGGACCCGGACCCGGACCCCGACCCGACGCCGGGGCCCCCGAGGCCGCCCGCGCCGGCGCCGTCCGGGCAGGTCCACCACGTTGACCGTGGCGATGGGCCTGATGCTCGCGTACACGCTGATCCCCTTGCTCTGGCTCGCCATCAGCGCGACGAAGTCCAACCAGACCCTGTTCGACTCGCCCGGCCTGTGGTTCGGGGACGGCTTCCACCTGTTCGACAACATCCGGGACGTCTTCACCTACGACGGCGGGATCTACCTGCGCTGGTTCGGCAACACCCTGCTCTACTCGGTGGTCGGCGCGGGCGGAGCCTCGGTCTTCGCGACGATGGGCGGGTACGCCCTGGCCAAGTTCGAGTTCGCGGGCCGACGGGCGCTCTCCGCCCTGGTCATCGGGGCGATCTCGATCCCGGCGTCCGCACTCGCGGTCCCGACGTACCTGCTCTTCAGCGACATGGGCATCGTCAACACACCATGGGCGGTCCTCCTGCCCTCCCTCGCCAGCCCCTTCGGCCTCTACCTGATGCGGGTGTACGCGACCGAGGCCGTTCCGGACGCGATGCTGGAGGCCGCCCGCATCGACGGCGCCGGGGAACTGCGGATCTTCCTCACCATCGCGATGCGCCTGCTGGCTCCCGGTTTCGTCACCGTGCTGCTGTTCACCCTCGTCGCCACCTGGAACAACTACTTCCTGCCGCTGATCGTGCTCAACGACCCGGACCTGTTCCCGCTCACGGTGGGGCTGCGGCAGTGGGATTCGCTCGCCCAGGGCGGCGCCGGCGCCGGTGCCATCCCGATCCTCCCCCTCGTGATCACCGGCAGCCTGCTGGCGATCGTCCCGCTGATCGTCGCGTTCCTCTTCCTCCAGCGGTTCTGGCAGTCGGGGCTGGCCGCCGGCGGCGTCAAGCAGTAGTCCACCCCCCTCTCCACGCCCCCATCGAAAGGATTCGAAATGAGCAGATCCCTGCGACTGCCGGCCCTCACCCGCACGCTCACCACGGCCACCGTCGCGACCCTCGCCCTCTCCCTCACCGCGTGCGGCGGCGGCTCCGGCACCTCCGACGACGCCCAGAAGGCCGATGCCGCGACCGTGCAGGCCGCACTGGACAAGCCCGCCGAGATCACCTTCTGGTCCTGGGTCCCGAACATCGACAAGACGGTCGCACTGTTCGAGAAGAAGTACCCGAAGGTCAAGGTCAACCTCGTCAACGCGGGCCGCTCCAAGGACGAGTACACCAAGCTGACCACCACGCTCAAGGCGGGCACGGGCGCCCCCGACGTCGCGCAGATCGAGTACTTCGCACTCCCCCAGTTCGCGATTTCGAAATCGCTGGTCAACCTCGCCGACTACGGCGCGGCCGACCTGAAGGACAAGTTCGCCGACTCGGCCTGGTCCCAGGTCAGCGTCGCGGGCGGGATCTACGGCATACCCCAGGACACCGGCCCGATGGCGATGTTCTACCGCAAGGACATCCTCGACCGGTTCGGTGCGACGCCGCCGCGCACGTGGGAGGAGTACGGCGCCCTGGCCAAGAAGATCCACGACGCGGATCCGACCGTCCAGCTCACCTACGTCGACCCGGGCGACGCGGGCACGTCCAACAGCCTGATCTGGGACTTCGGCGGCAAGCCGTACGCCGTCAACGGCACCACGGACGTCGCCGTCGACCTCAAGGACGACCCCGGCGCCAAGGCCTACGCCGACACCTGGGGCCCGCTGATCGAGAACAAGCTGGTCGACTCCACCGCGAGCTGGAACGACGAGTGGTGGAAGTCGATGGCCGCCGGAAAGTACGCGACCTGGCTGGCCGGCGCCTGGGCGCCCGCGGTGCTGGAGCAGAACATCCCGCAGAGCAAGGGCCAGTGGTCGGTCGCCCCCATGCCGGGCGGTGTCAGCGCGGAGAACGGCGGCTCGTCGGTCGCGGTCACCACCCAGGCGAAGAACAAGGCGGCCTCGGTCGCCTTCGCCCAGTGGCTCAACTCCGACCCCGAGGCCGTCACGTCACTGAACTCCGAAGTCGGCCTGTTCCCCGCGACCAAGGCGCTGCTGGAAAACCCCGGCTTCCGCGGCGCCGAGGTGCCGTTCTTCCCCGGCAGCAAGCCGAACGAGGTCTTCGCCGACATGTCGAAGGCAGTGCGGCCCGGCTGGCAGTACCTGCCGTTCCAGGTGTACGCGAACAGCGTCTTCAAGGACTCCGTCGGCCAGGCCCTTCAGCCCGGCGGCAACCTGCCCGGCGCACTGGCCACCTGGCAGGAGCGCCTGAAGGTCTACGGCAAGGAACAGGGTTTCACCGTCAAGTAGCCCGTGGCGGTCCCGTCCTTCCTTCGGCAGGCGGGCCGCCGGGACCTCGGTCCCCGCGGCCCGCTCGTCCGCCACACCGATTTCATCCACCAGGCGCGCTCACGAGGAGAAGCCCACCGGTATGACGACACTCGAACTCCCCCTCCTCGACGGCGAACGCTGGTGGGGCGGGGCGGTCGCCGAAGGGCGGCACATGCCCTACCCCGACGGCTACACCTTCGACCTGCAGGACGTACTGGCCAACCAGGGCATGCCGATCCTGCTCTCCGACCGCGGCCGCTGGGTGCACAGCGAGCGCACCTTCAGCTTCACGATCTCCGACGGCCGGCTGACCGCGCACACCCACGAACCGGACGCGGTCCTCGAATACGGCGAGGGGCACGGCGATCTGCGCGGGGCCTACCGCCACGCGGTCACCCGCCACTACCCTCCGTCCGGCACGATGCCGGACCCGCTGCTCTTCGGCGCACCGCAGTACAACCTGTGGATCGAGACGGTGTTCGAGCCGACTCAGGCGAAGGTGCTGGCGTACGCGGAGCGACTGCTCGCGGAAGGCTTCCCGCCCGGCGTGCTGATGATCGACGACCGGTGGAGCAACGACTACGGGGACTGGACCTTCCATCCCGGCCGCTTCCCCGATCCGGCGGCCATGGTCTCCCGGCTCCACCAGCTGGGCTTCAAGGTGATGCTGTGGCTCGTGCCCTACGTGACCCCGGACTCCCCCACCGCGCGACAGCTGAACGACCTGGGCCTGCTGGTCCGCGACACCGCTGCCGGCGCGGACGGACGGGCCAAGGTCGCTTCGTGGTGGAACGGCTGGAGCGCCGGCCTCGATCTGCTCGACCCCCGGGCACGGGCGTGGCTCTCCAGCCGCCTGGAAGCCCTGCGGGACGACATCGACATCGACGGGTTCAAGTTCGACGGCGGCGACGCGCCCTGGTGGCGCTCGCTCGGATGCGCGGACCCGGAGGCGTACACCCACGCGTGGAACCGCTTCGGCATCGACTGGCCGCTCAACGAGTTCCGTGACGCGTGGCGGGCGGCCGGCCTGCCGCTCGCGCAGCGCCAGCAGGACAAGTACCACCTGTGGGAGGGCCGCTTCGGGCTGTCCAGCCTGATCCCCAACGCCCTGGCCCAGGCCCTGACCGGCCATGCGTTCACCTGCCCGGACATGATCGGCGGCGGTGAGTTCCGCTTCGTCCCGGGCGAGGGCGGCGAGGGTTTCGACGAGGAACTGTTCGTCCGCTACGCCCAGATCGCCGCGCTGTTCCCCATGATGCAGTTCTCCATGGCCCCGTGGCGGGTGCTCTCCCCCGAAAACCTCGCCATCGTCCGCGCGGCCGCCGCCCTCCACACCGAGATCGCACCGGAGATACTCGCCCTCGCCGCGCATGCCGCGGCCACGGGCGAACCGATCCAGCGCCCCCTGGAATGGGCCTTCCCCCACCAGGGCTATGCGACGGTCACCGACCAGTTCATGCTGGGCGACACCCTGATGGTGGCTCCGGTGGTGGCCAAGGGAGCGGACGGGCGCGAGGTCCTCATCCCGCCGGGCACGTGGCTGGCCGACGACGGCCGGTCCTACGTCGGCCCGGCGACGGTGTGGATCGACGCACCGTTGGCCCGGCTGCCGTATCTGCGGCGCACCGCCGCGCCGAAGGGGTGAAGCGCCGCCGGGCGCGGTCGTCGCGCAGGCGCCGAACCGTGCCCGGGGGCCGGCCCGTCAGGCAGAGGAGCGTTGCCGCGCCACTCCCACTCCCGCTTCCACTCCCGCTCCCGCGTCGGCCGTCAATGCCGTGAGCGCGCCGAGCTGGGACCTCGCGCTCGTGACCGCCTCCTTGAAGCCCTGTCGTACGGCGTCCGTCAGGGCGCGGCGGACCACGACCTCGGCCGCTTCCCGCTCGCCCAGGGCCCTGAGCGCCTCGCCCCGGCCGAGCCGCAGCAGTGTCTGCCTCAGCGCGATCAGACCCGTCGGCGTTCCCGCGCCGCCCAAGGTCAGCGCGTACGCCGTGCACCGCTCGGCCGCCACCGCGTCCCCCCGGACCAGGAGCTGGCGGGTGCGATGGTGCAGCGCGAGAAGCTCGGTGAAGATGTCCTGGGCCTCACGGGCCAGTTCGACCGCGCGGCTCACGTGCCGCAGGGATACGTCGGTGACCCCGTTGCGGTCGAGCGCCACGGCCAGGTTGACCAGGGCGGTCGCCTCGCTCGACGGATCCTGCGCGCGGGCGGCGAGGGCGGGCGCGAGCTCCAGCTCGACGAGCGCCTCCGACAGCCGTCCCTCCCGCGTCAGCACCCAGCCGAGGAGCGCCCGGACCCGGGACTCCGCGTCGGGATCGTCCAGCCGCCTGGTCGCTTCCAGGGCCTGTTCGAGCATCGGCACCCAGCCGTCGCGGACGTGCCACACGACGTGCGGCCATTGCAGGACGGCCAGCCGCCAGGCCCGCTCGTCGTGGCCCGCGGCCCGGGCCGCCGCCACCGCCGCGGCCAGGTTGTCCTGCTGGGCCGCGTACCACTCGAAGGCGGCCTCGCGGCTGTCGAACTCCCGTACCGAGGAGGGGGCGTGGAAGTCCGCGGGCAGTACGCAGCAGGGCTTGTCGTCGGGCTCGGCGGCCGCGGACGCCGCGAGCGCGGTGACCGTGTAGGAATCGAGCAGCCGCAGCAGCGCGCCTTCGTCGGCGCGGAGCCCCCGCGCGTAGAGCCGGACCAGGTCGTGCAGGGAGTAGCGGCCGGGGGCGTACTCGGTGATCAGGTGCGCGCCCGCGAGCCGGTCGAGCGCCTCCGCGGCAACGGCGGGGCTCCGGTCGAGGAGCGCGGCGGCGGCGCCCCGGTCCAGGTCGGGCCCCGGCAGCACCCCGAGCTGGGCGAAGAGCCGCAGCGCGTCCTGGGGCAGACCCTGCACCGTGAGCCGAAGCGCCGCGGCGACGCCCGCGTCCTCGAAATCGTCCAGGGAGAGCAGGGCGAGCCGGCGTTGCTCATTGGCCAGTTCGGCGGCCAGGTCCGCGAGCCGCCAGCGCGGCCGGGCCGCCAACTGGGCCGCCGTGATGCGCAGCGCCAGCGGCAGCCCGTCGCACAACTGCGCGAGTTCGGCCGCGGCGGCGGGTTCGGCCGCCACCCGGCCGCCGCCGACCGCGACGGCGAGCAGCGCGGTGGCGGGCTCCGGCCCGAGCACGTCGACCTGCACGGGCCGGGCCAGCTCTTCGACGATCAACCCGCCGAGGCGCAGCCGTGAGGTGACGAGCACGGCCGAGCCCGGCCCGGCGGGCAGCAGGGAGCGGACCTGGTCCGCCCGGCGGGCGTTGTCGAGGACGACGAGGAGCTCGCGTTCCTCGGTGAGCGTGCGGTACAGGGCGAAGGCGGCGGCCGCGGACTCGGGCATCCGGCGCGCGGGCACCCCGAGGGCGAGCAGGAACTCCCGTACGATCTCCACCGGTTCGACCTGGGCGCCGCCGAAGCCGCGCAGATCGGCGAACAGCGTTCCGTCCTGGTAGCGCGCCTGCCCGCCGTGCGCCCATTGGAGCGCGAGTGCGGTCTTGCCGACCCCGGCCGGGCCGATCACGAGCGCGATGGCCCCGTCCCGTACGCTCCGGTCGATCTCCAGCAGTTCCGTCTCCCTGCCCAGGAAGCCGCGCACCCCGCGCGGCAGCAGGCGCGGAACGGGGCCGTCCGTCACCGGGCGCGGCCCGGTGGACACCTGGGCGCCTTCCGACGCAGCCCGGTCCGCCGTGGCCTGCGGCACCGGGTCCGCGCGTACGAGGACCGTCCCGGCCCGGTCCGCCCGGACAAGGGTGCCGGGGGGCGACGGCTGGATCGAGGGCTCGCCGCGCAGGATCGCCTCGTAGGCGCCGCGCAGTGCCGGGCCCGGGTCGATGCCCAGTTCGTCGGCGAGCAGACCTCGGGTGCGGTGGTACCAGTCGAGCGCGTCGGACTGGCGGCCCGCCTGGTACAGGGCGAGCATCAGGGACGCCGCCAGGGACTCGCGCAGCGGGTGCGCCACCGCCTCGGCCTGCAGTACGGCAGCGGCTCCGGCGCGGTCGCCGAGCCGCCCGTAGGCGTCGGCCAGGTCCTCGACGACGAGCAGCCGGGTTTCCTCCAACGCGTGCGCGGCGGCGAGCAGCGAGGCGCTGCGGACCGTTCCGGTCAGCGCCGGCCCGCGCCACAGGGCGAGCGCTTCGCGCAGCGTGGCGACCGCCTCGGCGGGCCGCTTGCGGTGCTTTGCGAGCCGGGCCAGTTCCTCGAAGCGGTGGGCGTCCAGCAGTTCCTTCGGCATCTCGAACACGTACGAGGGGCCCTGCGTGACCAGGCGCACGCCGCAGTCACCGGCTCCGGCGAGCAGCGCCCGCAGCCGTGACACGTGTCCCTGGATGACGGTACGGGCATGCGCGGGCGGCTCCTCGTCCCAGAGCGCGTCGATCAGTTGCTCCATCGGGACGGCCGCATTGGCCCTCAGGAGCAGCACGGCGAGCACACTGCGCCGCTTGGCAGCCCCGAGCGGCAGTTCGCTCGCCCCGGCGACCGCGCACACCCCGCCCAGCAATCGGAACTCCAACGCCAGACCCCCCTTGTCTCGCAAACACCGAGCGCCGGGGGTGCGGCCGAGTCGGCGGCCAGGCCCGGAATATCGCACTCTGGAACGACAATCCTACGAGGCCTGCGGAGTGCCCCGGTCCTCCCCCGCCCACCCCGTCCCGCCGGGCCGCCTGAACCCGGCGGGCGGAGCCGGCCGTTCCTCCGGGTACCGGTCGCCATCGGCGCGACGGTGCCGAGGGGAGAACGCTGTGGTGGCCCGGGGCGAGGAGAGCGGAGGGACGGACGGGGGCGGCGCTGCGGGCGCCGGGCCGTCCCGGATGTACCGGTTGGGTGGGCAGGACGATCCGGGGTGGGCGCTCGCACCCGCATACGGGACGGTGGCGCGGGCGACCACCGGGCGGGCGCGGGAGGTCACGTCTGCGCCTGTGCCGCCTTCGGTGCTGCCGTCGTCGGCGCAGCAGCCGTCCTCGGTGCCGGTGCCGGTGCCGGTGCCGGTACCGCCCGAGGGGTCGACCGCGGCTGCCCCGGGCGCCGGCGACACGGCCGAGCCGTCCTCGGGTGCATCGGTCCCGGAGCCGCGCCGCGGCCTGCGCCGGCTCGGCGGCCTGCTCGGCTCGCGGGACGACCCGGACCGGCTGCGGACCGTACGCACCACCCCGCTCCGCGGCTGCCACCGGATCGCGGTGATCGGCCTCGGGGCCGGATCCGGCAGGACGACCACCGCGGCCGTACTGGGCTCCGTACTCGCGGCGGAACGCGCCGACCGGGTCATCGCGGTGGACGCCGACGCCGCCCCGGGCGCCCTCGCCCTCGGCCGCCGGGTCGGGCGGGAGACCGGTGCGACCGTACGCCGCCTGGTCACCGAACTGCCGCGGCTGCACACGTACACCGACATCCGCGCGTACACCTCGCGGATGCCGGGCGGCCTGGAGGTACTGGCCGACGGCCCGGGCCCGGCGGCCTCCCGGCCCTTCGACGACCGGGAGTACCGCGGGGTCATGGACCTGCTGGGCCGCCGGTACCCGCTCGTCCTCACCGACGCCGGCGCCGGGCTGTCCGACAGCCCGCTGCCCGGAGTGCTGGAACTGGCCCACCAGTTGGTCCTCGTCGCCACGCCCGGCGTGGACGGCGCCACCAGCGCGGGCACGGCGCTCAACTGGCTGGAGGAGCACGGGTTCCAGGAGCGGGCGCGCCGCTGCGTCACCGTGTTCTCGGGTGTCCGGGTGCCCGGACCGACGGTCCGCGCCGATGAGCTGGTGGCTCACTTCGCGACCCGCTGCCGCGGCGTGGTGATCGTTCCCTACGACGAACACCTGGCGGCCGGAAGCGAGTTGAACCCCGAAGCGCTGCGCCGCAGGACGCGGGCGGCCCACCTCGAACTGGCCGCCCTGGTCGCCGAGGGCTTCGCCCGGCCTCAGTGACGGCCATCCGGGCCGGGCCGGGCCGAACCGGGCAGCGGGAGTTCAGTGGAAGGCCGCCACTCCCGCGCCGAGGTGGAATCGCTCGGCCTCGACGGCGCGGCGGGCCTCGGGCGGGATCCGGTCGCGGCTTTCGAACCACGCGGTGAGCCTGTCGCGAGCCTGCTGGTCCCGCAGGCCGGCGGCGCCGCCCGCGTCGGGTGTCATGGTCTCGGCCTCGGCGAAGGAGACCTCGCGCAGCAGGACCCGGGCGGGCCGGCCGGTCCCGTCGTCGCCGGGGAGTACCGCGAGCACCGAGTAGCGGGTGCCCGGAGCGAAGACGACCTCCGGTTCGGCCGTGGTCGAGGCGAAGGCGGCGGTGCGGCGTCCGGTGGTCGACCAGATCCCGAACTCGACGGACGCCCCCAGTTCGACGTCCCGCGCCACCACGCCGGAGACCGGGGCGGGCTCCGCCACGACCCTGCCGGGACGGTAGGCGCCGAGCTCGGTCCGCTGCGCCGACGCGCCGACCAGGACGGCCCCGTGGTGACTCGGCAGCCTCCTCAGGCCCGAGCCGAGGCAGCGCAGGTACGGGGCGAGAGGTCCGCTGGTTGCGGCCCGGGCCGCGGCGACCAGTTCCGCGCGGGTGGCGGGGTCACCGCTGTCGGCCTGGTGCACCAGCACCGCCACCAGGTCGGGCTTGAGGTCGTCCCCCTGCGAGGAACGCAGGCCCGGCAGCTTGACCGCCACCATCTCGGCCTTGCTGGCGATGAGGTGGTACCGCTTGCCCAGCAGGACCTTCATCCCGTCGCGGTCCCCGTCGCCGCTGACGCCGGGGGAGGCCGCCGGTGCGGGCCCGGGACCCGGACGCACGGACACCGGGCCCGCCTCCGGCGCTGCCACCGCGACCGGTCCGCCTACGGGCTCCCGTACCGGAACCGGGGCCGCTACCGGGGCCGGTAGAGGTGCCGGTTTCGGTTCCGGCGCCGCCGGGGCAGGTGGCGCGTCGCCGCCGGTGGCCGTCGGGCCCGGGGTCACGGGGGAAGGCTCGGCGCTGATCCACTCCACCGGGTGCCGTCGGCAGAGGAACCGCCCGACGGCCTCCGCGTCCTCGTCCCCCCTGCCGGCCAGCACCAGCCCGAAGGGCTCGCCGCCGAGTGCGGGCAGGGCGGCGAGCACCTCGTCGAGATGGTCCCAGACCTCGCCGCCCAGCTCCCGTCCCGGCTCCCCGACGATCAGGTGCGGCCGGTGGTACGCGGCCGGGCGCATGCGGGGTTCGTCGTCCTGCGGCGCAGCCTCGCGGCGCAGCCACAACCCGGCCGGTACGGCTTCCAGTACCCAGCCGTCCCAGGCACCGAAGACGGCGGGCCCCGCCGGGGGCAGCGGATGGAGGCCGTGCCAGCCCGAGGCGACGACGCGGCCCAGGTCCGCCGAGGCGGTGAGCTCGGCGACGACGGGCTCCCACGTGGGGCGGCCGTCGGTGTCCAGGAAGGTGGTGGTGCAGTGGTCCGCGCCCCGCACGGGCAGGCCCACGGCGGCCCGTACGTCCTGGCCGAAGTGGCCGGCCAGCGCGGCGGCCATCTCGGCCAGTGCGGCGGGTCCGGCCCAGGGGGCGCTGAGCAGCAGCCCCGAGGACGCCAGGTCCAGGGCCGCGACCCGACGCAGGAGCTCGGCGGCGGGCAGGTGCGGCTCCTGCGGTGAGCCGACGACGAGCACCAGCGTGCCGGGGTCGGCGGCGGCCAGGCCGCACGCCCGGTCCGGACGTCCGGGCGCGGCCAGCCAGAATCCCTGGCCGATCGGGTCGGCATCCGGACACACGGGCCCCCGCTCCCCCGCCTCCTCCTCCTCCGCCGCCTTCTCCTCTTCTGCCTCCTCCGTCGCGCGGGGTTCGGCCCGCGCGTTCGGCGGCCAGGACGGGCCGAGGTCCTTCGCCTCCCCGGCGGGGTCGATCAGCCACCACGAGCCGCACCCCGCGCTACCGGCCGCCGTCACGCGCAGCCCGCCGTCGGGCTCGACCGAGACCAGACCGTCGGGTGCGATCACGGGGAGCCCGGCGGTCCGGGCGAGCGCCGCGGCCGGGCGGGGCCCGTCCCCTGCCGACACCGCCAGGCCCGAAGCCGCCAGGGCCAGGGCCGAGGCACCGCGCTCCCGCGCGAGGCCGGCCAGCCGCGCGAGGGAGCCGCGCAGCACTGGCGCGGCGTCGGCCGCGGCGGCCAGCACGAGCAGGGCGTCCGGGGCCGGCCGCAGCCCTGCCAGGGCAGCCGCCAGCGGGCCGTCGTCCGCGTCGGCGGGGGCTATGACGAAGTGCACGCCGAGGGGGCGGAGTTCGGATCCGCCCGGGCGGCCGGGCGGCGGGCCCGGGGTTCCGCGGGTGCTGGTGCCTGCGCTCATGGGTTGGTTCCGTTCCGTCTGTTCGTCCCCGGCGCCTCCGCCGCCGTCATTCGCCACTGCCGCCATCGCCATCACCATCACCGTCCCCGTCGGCCGCCGCGTACAGGCCCGTCTGGACCTGGACCGTGCGGCGCCGGGTGATGTGCAGGCCGCGCCCGGCGGGAAGCACCTTCGGCTTGACGTTGCCGAAGAGAATGCCTTCCGACGGCGGGCAGGACAGCAGCAGCGCAGGGGTGTTGACCTCTTGGAGCTTGCGCATGAGCGGGTCGACCAGCCCGCGTCCGGCGTTGTTGGCCGAGCGGGCGACGATGAGGTGCAGGCCGATCTCGGTGCCCTGCGCGAGGTAGTCGAGGACCGGCGCGAAGGGGTGGGTTCCCGAACTGCCGATCAGCTCGTAGTCGTCGACGACGATGAACAGTTCCGGCCCCTGCCACCAGTCCCGCAGGCGCAGCCGGCTCGGCGGGATGTCCGCCGACGGCACCCGGTTGACCATGGCCTTCGCGGCGCCGTCGACCATCTGCCGCAGTGCGTCCGCGGCGACCGCGTAGCCGAGCCGATGGGTCTCGGGCACCGTCTCGTAGAGCTCGCGGCGGAAGTCCACGAGCATGATGCGGGCCTGGGCCGGGGTGTAGGCGCTCATGATCTGCGTGGTGATCAGCTTGAGCAGGTTCGTCTTGCCGGACTCGCTGTCACCGACCACGATCAGGTGCGGATCCTGCTCGAAGTCGTGCCACAGCGGCTGGATCTGCTGGTCCTCCAGACCCAGCGGGATCTGCAACGCACCGCGCGGAGGCGGGAGTTCGGCCGCGCCGAGGAGCAGCGGAAGCATCCGTACGGCGGGGGCGCGGGCGCCCGTCCAGTGGTCGGCGACCAGGTCGGCGAGGTCGGCCACTCCCTCGCTCAGGTCGCCGGAGGTGCCGCGGCCGTCCATCCGCGGCAGGGCGGCGAGGAAGTGCATCTCGTCTGCGGTCAGGCCGCGGCCGGGGATCTGCGGGACCTTGGCGGCGGCGCGCATGTTGACCACCGAGTCGATCGGGTCGCCGAGCCGCAGTTCGAGTCGCGTCTGCAACTGGTCGCGCAGGCCGCTGGTCACCTCGCCCCAGCGGGTGGTTCCGATGATCAGGTGGATGCCGTAGTTGAGGCCGCGCTGCGAGATCAGGGTGAGCCGCTGGACCAGGTCCGGGAATTCCTGGCGCAGCGTGTTCCAGCCGTCCACCACCAGGAAGACGTCGCCGTACGGGTCGTCGGCGAACTCACCGGCGGCTTTGCGGCGGCGGAAGGAGACGACGGAGTCGACGGCTTCTTCCGCGAAGTACCGCTCGCGGCGCGCGATGATGCCGTCGATCTCGGTGACGGTCCGGTTCACCCGCTCGGGATCGTGCCGGCCGGCGACGCCGCCCACGTGGGGCAGCCCGCGCAGTGAGGTGAGCGCGCCGCCCCCGAAGTCCAGGCAGTAGAACTGCACTTCGGCCGGGGTGTGGGTGAGGGCGAGGCTGGCCATCACGGTCCGGATCAGGGTCGACTTGCCGCTCTGCGGGGCGCCCGCGACGCCCATGTGGCCGCCCGCGCCCGACAGGTCGACCATGAGCAGGTCGCGCATCTGCTGGAAGGGCCGGTCGATCAGCCCGACCGGCACCTTCAGGGTGCCGCGTGCGGAACCGCTCTCCACGGTCAGTCCGTACCGCGGGTCGGGGGCCAAGGGCGGCAGCAGCTCGTCGAGCGTGGGCGGTACGTCGAGCGGCGGCAGCCACACCTGGTAGGCGGGCGGTCCGGCGTCGTAGAGCCGCTCCGTGGCGATGTCGAGGAGCGCCCGGACCTCCTCGGGCTCCTCCTGGGAGGGTTCTTCGACCTCGGGCAGCGGGGGCGGGGCGACGTACTCGGTGCTGTGCTCGACCACCTGGCCGGTGAGGGCCGCCAGCCGGCCCGCGCGTCGCTTCGGCTTGTACGCACCCGAGACGTACGCGGCCTTGAAGCGGCTCAGGGTGGAGATGTCGCTGCGCAGGAAGCCGTTGCCGGGCTGCGAGGGCAGTTGGTAGGCGTCGGGCACGCCGAGCACGCCCCGGCTCTCCATGGCGGAGAAGGTGCGCAGGCCGATGCGGTAGGAGAGGTGTGACTCCAGGGCGTGCACGCGGCCCTCGTCCAGGCGCTGCGAGGCGAGCAGCAGGTGGACGCCGAGCGAGCGGCCGAGGCGGCCGATCATCACGAACAGGTCCATGAAGTCGCGGTGGGCGGAGAGGAGTTCGGAGAACTCGTCGACCACGACGAACAGGGTGGGCATGGGGTCGAGCGGGGTGCCCGCGGCCCGCGCCGTCTCGTATTCGAGCAGCGAGGAGTAGTTCCCGGCCGCGCGCAGCAGTTCCTGCCGGCGCATCATCTCGCCGTGCAGGGCATCGCGCATGCGATCCACGAGAGCCGCCTCGTCGGCGAGGTTCGTGATGACCGCCGAGGTGTGGGGCAGCTTGTCCAGGCCGAGGAAGGTGGCGCCTCCCTTGAAGTCGACGAGAACGAAGTTGAGGATCTCCGAGGAGTGGGTGAGGGCCAGCGCGAGGACCAGGGTGCGCAGGAGTTCGGACTTCCCGGATCCCGTCGCGCCGATGAGCATCCCGTGCGGTCCCATGCCGCCCTGGGCGGATTCCTTGATGTCCAGGGCCACGGGGGTGCCGTCGGCGCCGACGCCGAGGGGGACGCGCAGTTTGTTCGACTGGTTGCGCTGTGCCCACTGCTGCTGGACGTCGAAGGTGTGCAGGTCGTGGATGCCGAGGAGCGAGGTCAGGTCGAAGTCGGCGGCCAGCGGTTCCCCGGCGTCGACGGAGTCGCCCAGCCGGTAGGGGGCCAGGAGCGTTGCGAGTCGGCGGGCCGCGGCGAGAGACATGGCGTCGGGGCGGCCGAGGACGGTGACCTCGTCCTTGCGGTTGCGGTCCGCGCCGACCATCTCCAGGTTTCCGTCGGTGATCCGCAGCCGCAGCGTGACCCGGGAGTGCTTCCACTCCAGTGCGCCGGCGAGGTCGATGAGGGTGGCGTTGCGGTATCCGGCGAGCACCGCGCGGTGCGGACCGGCCACCTGGGCGCCGTCGAGCACGATGACCGTGTACGGCTCGTCGCGGCCGGGGGTCGCGTCGGGCTCGTAAGGCGGGCGGGCCGAGAACTCCTCTCCGAGCAGTTGCTCGACCTCACCGATGGTGGCGGCGACCAGTCGCAGGGGACCTGCGCCGTCGGTCTCGACGGGATGCAGGGCGTGCGGGAGCCACTTGGTCCAGTCCCAGTGCGCTCGGCGGTCGGGGGCGGTGACCACGGCGATGCGCAGTTCGTCGGGGGCGTGCAGGGTCGCCAGTTGGGCCAGGACGGCGCGGACCAGCGAACGGGTGCGCTCCTCGCCCTCGGGCTCCTCGCAGCGCAGCATCACCTGCGCGAAACCGCGCAGGTGGATGGCTATGGGCTGGCCGTCGACGGTGCCGTACGCGTGGATGAAGCGGCGCAGCGCGTGGGCGGCGAGCGGTTCGAGGTCCTCGACCGGTTTGGTGGCGAGCGGTGCGAGGCGCACGGCGAGGCGCTGCGCGCCGACCGCGATGCGCACGTCACTGAAGTCGGGGTGCGAGGCGCGGCGTTCCCAGAGCCGGGAGGTGCGCACGAGGGAGGCCAGCTCCTGCGGTCCGGGATTGCGCCAGGCGAGGGCTTCCTGCTGTTTACCGATGTCCTTGCGGACCTGGCGGCGCATCTGGCCGAGGTAGCGCAGGTAGTCGCGCCGCTCCCCGATCAGCTGAACCTTGCGGTCGCTGTTGCCCCGGATGATCTGGGTGACGAGCATGCCGACGGCGGAGAGCACCATGGTGCCCATCGCCACGTACGTCATGATGCCGCCGTTGGGGCGCAGGAACACGAAGACCATGGACAGCGAGCTGAGGGCCATCGGCACCATGGTGATCATGTTCGACGCGCTGCTCTGCTTCTCCGGCAGAACGGGGGGCTCCTGCAACTGGAGCTCGCCCTCCGGCATCTCGGGACCGGGACGCCGGGCCGGCCGGCTGACTGGCACCACGCTCAACGGGAGGCTCCTCACTTCCGGACGGCCGTGCGGTCCGTCCCTCCGGGGAACGTGCCCGGCACGGGCCGAGGTTCAGTCGCCGACGGCGCTCCGCCGCCGGGCGGGGCGATCGATAGGGTGCGCGCAGGTGCGTCCAGACGACAGGAGAGCCCGGTGGATCCGGTGAGCGGGAACAAGGACACCGAAGAGGTCGGTCGGACCCTGCGCGGCTGGCTGGCGGCGACCGCGCCGACGCACTCCGCCGAGCCCGGGGACGCCTCCGGGTGCACCGGCCTCGACGTGCCCCCGGGCGACGCGGCGGCAGTGGCCGGGGCCGTACGCGGGCTGCTCGGCCTCCCCTCCGCCCGGGGCGGCCTCTCCGCCCTCCTGGGCCGGTCCTCCCTGTCCGCGGCGGGTTTCGCCGAACTGCGGCTGCTGGCCCAGGCCCTGGTGGTCGACGAGCATCCCTCCGCCGCGCGGTGGACGGCCGCGGAGCGGCTGGACGTGGCGTCCTGGGTGGCGCTCCTGCTCGACCGGTACGGCGAGGACGGGGTGCGGTGGCTGGTGGCCGCCCTGCGCGGGGAAAACTGACCCCGGGCGGCTCCGCTCCGCTCTGACCCGCTGCCGACCGGCCGACGCGCCCGGTGAACCCGGCGCCCCGTCCCGGCCGTTCTCGCCGATGACGGTATTCCGGCACGCGGACGTGCCGGTGGGGAAGGGCGGGCGGGCAGTGAGCGGTGGCGCGGTGGCAGGGCTTTGCCGATTGAGGTTCCACGGACCGCTGAAGGTGGTCGAGCTGTCCGTGCCCTCCGATGTGCCCTTGGCCGACCTGCTGCCGACCGTCGTCGGGTTCTTTGGCGACGAGCTGGCCGAGGAGGCCGTCGAGGCGGGCGGCTGGGTGCTCCAGCGACTGGGGGCCGAGCCGCTCGACGAGGAACTCACCGCCGAGGCCCTCGGGCTCAAGGACGGGGAAGCGCTCCACCTGCGCCACCGTCGCGACACGATGCCGCTCGTCCACTTCGACGACCTCGTGGACGGGATCGCCACCGGCCTGCGCGACCGCGGCGACTCCTGGCGGCCCGCGCTGACCCACCACCTCGCGCTCGCTCTCGCCCTCCTCGCCCTGGCCGGCGGAATCGCCCTGCTGGCCCTCCCCGGACCGCACGAGCTGCGGATCACGTCGGCCGCCACCGTCGGGATGCTGCTGCTGCTCTGCGCGGGCAGCGCCTCCCGTGCGGTGGGTGACGCCGGGGCGGGAACCGCGCTGGGAGCGGCGGCCGTGCCGTACCTGGCTCTCGCCGGAGCCCTGCTGCCCGCCGCCGGTGGCGATCCGACGGCGGCGCGGTTGCTCGCCGGAAGCTCCGCGGCCGCGGGCTGCGCCGTACTGGCGCTCGCGGCGGTGGGCTGCTCGGCCCCGCTGTTCCTCGGGGTGGCGGTGACCGCGGCGCTCGGCATGGCGGCCGGCACCATCGCGCTGGCCGGTCTGCCGCTCGGCCACACCGCGGCCCTGGCCGCGGTGGTCGTCGTGGCGTTCGGCGCCTTCGCACCCAGCCTCTCGTTCCGGATGTCCGGGCTACGGCTTCCCGCGCTCCCCCGTAACGCCGAGGAGCTCCAGGAGAACATCGAGCCCTTCCCGGCCGCCGACGTGCTGGCCCGCAGTGCGGTGGCCGACGGCTTCCTCACCGCGTTCCACGTCGTCGTCGGCGCCGCGTGCGCGGGGTGCCTGACCCTGGTCGCGGGCCTGAGCGGCTGGGCCCCGGCCGCCCTGACCGCGGCCCTGTCCGCGCTGCTCCTGCTGCACGCCCGTACGGTCGGCAGCGTGCCGCAGCGCTTGGCGCTGCTGCTGCCCGGCGTCCACGGTCTCGCGCTGCTGACGGCCGGCTTCGCGGCGGGCCTCGCTCCCGAGGGGCGGCTCCTGCTGCTCTCCGCGCTGGTGGCGGTGGCCGGCGCACTCGCCGTCGTGTCGTGGACGGTGCCGGGCCGTCGGCTGCTGCCCTACTGGGGGCGGATCGCCGACCTCGCGCACAGCCTGACGGCGCTGAGCCTGCTGCCCTTGGCGCTGACCGTGGCCGGGATCTTCCAGATGATCCGCTCGGCCGCCGGCTGACCTGCCGCCGCATCACGAATTCGGCTTTCTTCAGAAGGAGTTGGGATGCAGTCCAGGCGCGACCAGGTCCAGGCGCACCTGTTCGTCATGGGTCGCCTCGGGGCCGGCATGCTGCGGGCCGAGCCCGACGCACCGGACACGCCGACCGGCCGGACGAACCGGGGCATCCGGACGGGTCTGTACGTCGCCATCGCCATCGCCGTGGTCGTGGGCCTGTACGGGGTGATCTCGCCCGGCGGCGCGACCGGCTGGCGCAAGCCCGGGACCCTGGTCGTGGTCAAGAAGACGGGGGCGCGGTACCTGTTCCTCGGCGGTGAACTGCACCCGGTGCTCAACCAGTCGAGCGCCCGGCTCCTGGCCGGCGAGAAGATGCAGTTCGCCGAGGTGAGCGAGAAGTCGCTCAAGGGCGCCCCGCGGGGCGCACCGGTGGGCATCGTGGGCGCCCCGGACGGCCTGCCGGCCGCCGGGGACCTGTCGGCGGAGGGCTGGCTCGCCTGCGGTCTGCCGCAGCCCGCTTCCGGACCGGCCGCGCCCCAGATCGCGCTCGCCGTCGCGATGGCCGCCCAGGGCACCCCGTTGACGGACGGCCAGGGAGTGCTGGTCGCCACACCCGACGGCGAGCGGTACCTGTTGTGGCAGGGGCAGCGGCTCCGGCTGGACACCCGCAACGGGGCGCTCTCCGCGCTCGGCTACGGCTCCGCCGCGCCGTTCACCGTCGCCGCGTCCTTCCTCAACACCCTGCCGGCCGGGCCCGATCTGGCGGCGGCCGACGTACCCGGGCGCGGCGGGACCGGGCCCGTACTCGCCGGGCACCCGACGACGACCGGGCAGCTGTTCACCGGGCCCGGCGGCGAGTACTACGTACTGGCGCGGGAGGGCCTCAGGGCGCTCACGCGGACGGAGTTCGAGCTGCTGCGGGGCGATCCGCGCACCCAGCGGGAGGCGTACGCCGGCGCTCCGGCGGCCGCCACCCCGGTGGGAGCCGCGGACCTCGCCGCCCATCCGGCCACGGCCACGCCCACGAGCCCCGCCGCGGGTACGGCCCTGCCGGCCGAACCCCCACAGCTCCGCGCCCCGGCCCGGCACCAGAGCGTCTGCGCGGGGCTGCGGCCGGGGGCCTCCGGGCCAGCGACCCTGGTGACGCTGGCGAACACCGCGGCCGTGGCGGGAGCGCCGCCGGCGGTACAGCCCGGGGTCGATCCGACCTGTGCGGACGCCGACCGGATCATGGTCAGGCCCGGTGGCGGAGCGCTCGTCACGGCCCTGTCCGGGGCCGGTACGGGCGGCACCGCCTACCTGGTGACGGACAGCGGGGTGAAGTACCCGCTGCCGTCCGCGGACGCCGCGAAGCGGCTCGGCTACGGCGCCGCCCGCACCGTGGGCGTGCCCGCGGGCCTGCTGAAGCTGCTGCCCACGGGTCCGAGCCTGGACCCGCAGGCGCTGGCCGCGGGCGGCGTGGTGAGCGCCGTCCCGGCCCCGCCCTGCTCGGCGCGGAAGCCGGGATGAACCCTGGGCGGGGGGAGCCCCGTTACATCCGGTGGAGGCCCCACACCACCTCGCCGGCCGCCCCGGAAACGACCCAGGAGAACACGTGACAGCCAGCCCCGAAGAGCAGTTGGTCACTTCGGACCAGGTCATCCTCAACACCATCCAGCACCTGGACGGCTACCTGGTCCAGATGATGAACGCCCGGTCCAAGGTGGACGAGGTGATGGAGCGGGTCGGGTGGAACTACCAGGCCGAGTCGGCGAAGGCGTTCCTCCGCAAGGTCGAGGAGTGGATCATCGGCTACGACACGATCATGCAGAAGTACCAGACGCTGATCGATTCGACCCAGGGTGCCCAGAAGTTCCTCACCCAGGCCGAGGACGAGGCGCACGCCACGGGAGGCAACTGGGGCGGCCCGATATTCGACGCGCTGAACGGCTGACGCCTAGTTCTGTGACCGGAAAGGTTCACCGAGTCGCGGCGCCCGGCAAACCTTTCCGGCCACAGCACCAGCGGCACTCGTTCCTCCGTCCGAATTCGCGCACCCGCTCACCGGATCCCAGAGAAAGGCCCCGCTCCCGTGGCAGACATAGACATCAATCACAACGCGCTCGCCGAGGCCAACGAGGACATGAAGGCGGCGGCCAAGCAGATGCACTCCAACCTGGAGATGCTCGTCACCGAGCTCTCCACGGTCAAGGACAAGTTCAAGGGCGCGGCCGCCGCCGCGTTCCAGGACTTCGTCACGACCGTGCACCAGCTGGACACCGCGATGTCCCAGGAGTTCGACACCGGCGCCGACAAGCTGGCGGACATGCACCTGACCATCAGGAACGCCGACAAGCGGAGCGCCGCCCTGTTCCCCGGCGGCCGTACCTGACCCGGCGGGCGACCTGCCCGACACGGCGGACGCCCGCCCCACAGACCGGCACGACCGGAGGTTCCCCCCTTCCGGAAGTGCCGACGCGGACCCGGCCTCGCTTCCCCCAGCAGGCCGGGTCCGCGCTTTCACCGGCGCGTGAACCCCCGCTCCGGGGCGGCCCGTTCCTCCTGATGACGACGGACGCACGGCTGGGCCCGCCCCCGCTGCCGGCACCCCGACGAAGGAGCAGCCATGGTGAAGGAACCGAAGCCCGACGGTGACGAGGGATCGAGCGACGGCAACGACCTCAAGATCACCGACAAGTACCTCCTCGACTTCGCCGAGAAGAAGATCGCCCCGTACATGTCCCTGCTGGAGGGCGATCCCCATCTCCTCCTCCTGCGGAACAACTGGCAGAACGGGTCGATGATCGGGAACGACGGCAAGCTGCTGCCGGGCAACACCGTGCGCCTGCCGAGTGCCGAGCAGTTGCAGACGAACTTCAAGGCCTACGCCAAGCAGTTGGTGAGCGCGTTCGCCATCATCTCCGCCGCCGCGCACGGCTCGTACGTCACGCTGCACGACATCCGGCTGCTCTTGCAGAACGCGGACGACGAGGCGCTGAGCGCCGCCGAGATGTGGGAGGTGCTTACGCAGGTGCAACAGCACTCGAAGCCCCCCACGAGCGGCAACCCGCCCGCGGATTCCCAGAGCTGACGAGAAAGGCACCGCGCGATGCCCAACTGGGACGAAGTCATACCCCTCTTCCTGCCCAAGACCGACTCCGTGAAGACGCGCAACGACGTGGCGGGGCCGGGCTCGCCGAAGTGGATCGACAAACACGTGAAGGTCACCCTCCGCGACGCGACCGCGGCGGGCGCCAAGAAGGGGGCCGCCGAGAACAGCCCACCACTCGACGTCTTCAGCTACCTCACGTACGAGGGGTCGAGTCAGGGAAGTCTGGTCGGGCTGCGGATGAACTGGACCATGTTCAACGACAGCACGCAGCCCTACAACCTCTACCGCACCGGGGTCTACGCCCACCTGGAAGAACTGAACAAGACGCAGAAGAACGAGAACGTCAATGCCGCGACTTTCGACGGCGCCGCCCGGGCGCTGCGGGGGGTCGCGGACCTGCTGGAGAAGTCGCTCGACCCGAAGACCGGACTCCTGGGCTGGATCGCCGAGCTCGGCGAGACCGGGGACAACTGGCGGGGCAGCGCGGCAGGTGAGTTCAAGAAGTACCTCGCCACCATCGCCCTGGGTCTCACCCACATCCAGACCGACCTCCGGCACCCCTATCAGTTCGCGGAACAGCTCGGTCTCGCGGGGGCGATGCTGCGGCAGGCCCACTTCGAAATGATGGAGGTGGAGGCCAAATGGTTCGCCACCCCTGACAGCGGCGCGACTCAAGTACTGAAGAAGTCCCTCACCGAGCACCTGGTCGATTTGAAGAGGGCGAAGGACGGCACCGTCACCGCCGCCGGGCTGAACATCGACCAAGACCCCTTCTGGGAGAAGGTGGAGCGGACCGCCAAGGACTACTGGCTGGCGGGCCTGAGCGCCGAGGTGCTGACCCTTACCGATCGGGGGCCGACCCGGTACTCGATGGACCTCCTGGCCCACAGTGTCTACGAAACCCTCGACGCGAAGTACACCGAGCTCGCCGGCGCCCTGGGGCGCGGGGTCACCCAGCCCAACCTCGGCCTGCCCCAGGCATCCGGCGCGGGCGGGCCGGTGCCGGGTCCTGGCGGCGGGATCGGCGACGGCGGAACGGGCGGCGGCGACGAGAAGGGCGGCGGCGGCGACCAGAAGATCCCCCCGCCCGGCGGCGATCTGAAGCTCGGCGGCGGTGGCGACTCGAAGGGCGGCGGAAAGGGCGGGGGCGACAAGAAGGGCGGCATCAAGCCCCCGGTCCCCCTTCCCGGCCCCCCGATACCGCACCCGGGCACCGGCCTGCCCGGCAGCGGTACGGCGGACCTCCTCGACAAGAACGGCAAGCCGGTCCTCGGCAAGGACCACAAGCCGATCGCGGTGCCGGTCGGGTCCGTCATCGGCAAGGACGGCAAGATCCGGGACTCCAAGGGGAACCTCGTCCTCGGCAAGGACGGCAAGCCCCTCGTGGCGCCGCCCGGCGCCAAGCTCAAAGAGCACCCCGCAACCAACCCGAACGGCGGCATCGACCCCTCGCTGCTCGACCGGATCAAGGTGCCCGAGGGCGCGAAGGTCAACCCCGACGGCGTACTGGTCGACGCCCAGGGCAAGCCGCTGCTCGACTCCAACGGCAACCCGTACGTCCTCCCGAAGGGCGCGAGCGTCAACCACGACGGCATACTCGTCGACGCCAAGGGCCGCCCCATCGACCGCTCGTCCCAGCTGCTCACCGACACCGAGCACGCGCTGCTCGACTCCCGCGGCGGCCTGAAGCCGCCGACCAGCTCGCAGTCCTCCCTGCTGTCCGGCGGGCGCGATCCCCTCGGCCTGTCCGGCTCCGGAGCCCTCTCCGGCCTCGGAGCCTCCTCGGGCGGGGGCACCGCAGGCAAGGGCGCCGGCTCCGCCGGACCGCTCCTGGCCTCCCCCTCCATGGTCAGCGACCGGGCCCTGCAGGCGGCCAACGCCGCGGCGCCCCCCGGCACGGAGGCCGACCGGGCCAAGGCCACCGCCGCCGAGGACGCGGCGAGGCAGTTGGCCACCCAGCAGCAGACCCAGAGCGGGCCGATGATGCCGCCGATGGGCGGCGCCGGTGCGGGCGCCGGTGCGGGCGGAGCCGCCGGCCAGAAGGACCGCCAGCGCACCACCTGGCTCTCCGAGGACGAGGACACCTGGGGCACCGACACCGGGACCGTCAGCGGAGTCATCGGCCGATGACCGTACGAACCCAGCACACAGGAGAGAAGGACCAGTGAGCCTCGAAGCCGAGGGCCGGATCGAGCAGGTCATGGCCAGCCTGCGGGACCAGACCGAGAAGATGGCCGAGGCGCGCGCGGAGCTCGACCGGGCGACCGCCAGCGCGACCTCGAAGGACCGCATGGTCACCGTGACCGTGGGTCCGCAGGGCCAGGTCATCTCCATGAACTTCCGCACCACGGCGTACCAGGAGATGGCCCCCGCCGAGCTCGCGGACGTACTCACCAACGTACTGAACGACGCCCGCGGACGCATGGGCGAGCAGGTGATCGAGCGGATCAAGTCCTTCGCGAACGTCGGCGAGCAGATCCGCATGGCGGCCGGACTGAGCGACCTGCCGACGGACATGGACGAACTGCTCAAGCCGCTGCGCTCCATGCGCCCGGGCTTCGAGGCGCAGGAGGCCAGGAAGCGTTCCACGAAGCAGGAGGAATTCAATGGCTAAGCCGAAACTCAAGTCACTGGCGGACCTCAAGGGCAAGTTCGCCCACTACGAGGACTACGAGGCGAAGCTGCACGACCTGAGCCTGCGCATCGCCGAGATCAACCGCCTCAACAAGGATTCGGCGGGGCACGACGCGATCGGCAAGAAGTACCACGAGGTGGTGGACAAGCCGACCGACAACCTGACGGCGACCGTCAAGTACATCGGGAAGTCCCTCGGCCGGGTCACCACCGCGGGCAAGGACTCGAAGGACATCACCGACAAGGCCGACGAGGACGCCGGGGGCACCGCCGGCGACTGGTAGCCCGCGCAGCCCTGCCCGTACCTCCTTTCCCGCCCACGCCCCGTCCGGCAGAAGGTTGCCCGCACCATGTCGATCAAGCCCTCCGAGGACGTCGCCAAGTTCTTCTCGTTCCTCACCGGCATGCCCTGGCCGCAGGCCGACGAGGACTTGATGCGGAACGTGTCGGACAACTACAAGGCCATGGCCTCGGACCTGGACACGCTGGCCGGGTACATCGCGGAACTCGTTCCGATGATCAAGGAAGACTTCGAGGGCGAGGCGGCGGATGCCTTCATGTCCTCGATGCGGGACCTCATCGGCGGGGTGACCGGCTCCAATGTCATGCAGCAGACCAGCGAGCTGGCACTCCAACTGGGCGACGCGGCGCGGAACGTCGCCAACCAGGTCGAGTACACGAAGATCATGGCGATCCTCCAGATCGTCGAACTGATCGCACAGATCCTGTTCGCCATGATCTTCGGGCCGGTCACCTTCGGTGCGTCCGCCATCAACGCGGCCCTCCAGTTCGTGATCGTCCGCGAGGGCCTGCGCAACGTGCTGTCGTTCCTGGTGCGGACGATCATCACGCAGACGTTCATCGGGATCACCGCCGGCATCTTCCAGGACATGGTGATCCAGCTCTACCAGCTCTCCTCCGGCCACACCGACAAGTGGGACACCGAGCACACCCTGGAGGCCCTCAAGGGCGGCGCGCTCAACGGCCTGGTGGCCGGGCCGCTGGAGATCCTCGGGCACTACGGCGGCCAGTTGCTCGGCAAATTCCTCGGCAAGGACGCCGGCTCGATCATCTCGAAGAGGATCGACGACTCCTTCACGGGCAAGCTGGGCAAGGAACTGGCCGACGCGGCGAAGGAGAACAGCGTCAAGACGACGGGCAAGGGCCTGGCCAAGGACGAGCTCAACACCGTCGCAAAGAAGGACGCCGCCCCCAAGCCGCCGCCGACGACCAAGTCCGCGGTCAACGACCTGCCGGGTACGGCGCCCAAGGCACCCACGGTCAGGACCGCGACGGGTGCGGCCACCGGCGCGGCCACGGGATCGGCGACCGTGGGCAAGCGGACCGCGGGCGCTGCCGCGGGCACGGCCGCGGGGTCCACCGGGTCCAACGCCGCCCGCAAGGGTGCCGGCGCCGAGGCGAAGGCCGCGGCCGGAAAGGGCGGCAGCGGCAGCGGCAGCGGCGCGACCAAGACGGCGTCCAACGGTCTGGAGGGCGCGAAGCCCGGTGCGGCCGCCAAGCCGGCGGCCGAGGCGGTCAAACCCCCGACGACGGGCAAGGGCGTCGTACCCGACGAGGCCGGCGCCGGGGCCAAGGGGGCCCGTACCGCCTCCGACGGCCTGGAGGCCCCCAAGGCGAAGACCCCGCAGACCCCGGGCGCCGCCGCTCCCGGCGCGGGCAACGTCGCCAAGGACGTCGCCGCGGCCGCCGCGAGCGGTGAGAAGAAGGTCGTCGCCGGCGCGGCGGAGGGCGAGGCGAAGGCCGCCGCGGCAGCGGCCAAGGGAGCGGTTTCGGAGAGCAGCATCACCAAACTGCTGACGACGGACGCGGCACGCAACGGCTTCGCCAAGGACGTCGGCAAGCTGCTCGGCGCGGCGAGCGGGCAGATCGAGCAGGGCTTCGTACGACACGGCAAGGGAAGCATCGCCCACAAGGTCTCCGACGAGATGGGCAAGATCTTCGAAAAGCACCTCGCGGCGGAGGGCAACGCGGCCCTGAAGGCCGAGATGCGCGCGGTCGGCAAGGAGTTCGGCGACACCTTCACCAAGAAGTGGGAGCGTCTCGCCGCCGATCACACGGGGCTCGGCGAGGCCCTGGAGAAGTCACTCGGCGACCTCGCCGGGAACAAGGGGCTGAAGAACCTGGCCCACGACCTCCCGGACCTCTTCTCCCCTTCCAAGCTCACCGGAAACGCCTTCACCCAGCCGTTCAAGCGGATGTTCCAGACGACCCCGCTGCACGGAAACCCCATGTACCAGCTGGGCCTGGCCGTCTCGGCCAACCTCAAGGACGGCGTCCAGAACAACCTCAGCGAGGGCTTCTACAACCTCATCTTCAGCGAGGAGCACGAGTTCACGACCACATGGTCGACCTTCGTCTCCGGCATGGCCATGGGCGCCCTCGGCAAGGCGCTGCACAAGCTCTTCGAACCGGCCATGAACCGCTACGCGGAGTGGTTCGCCGGCCACCAGTTCAAGGCGAACCCGAACGACAGCAAGTACTTCGGGGCCCTGCACCCGCTGAACGTCGTTTCCTTCCTGGCCAACATGTCCGGCCACCCTGCCCCCTACCCGGTGCCGCGTCCGACCTCGTTCGAGCACGACGTGACCTTCAAGCAGCAGACGAAGGACATGGTCGAGTGGGTCTTCTCCCACCCCTTCACCGGACGCTCCTTCTTCGACCGCCCGCTGCCCGTCCAAACTCCCGAACACGACGCGGACCACACCTCCGACGCCCCCTCGGAGGCGGACAAGGTCACGGCGGCGCTCGGGCCGAAGACGCAGAGCGAGGGACCGGGCTCGGACGACGACCCGAAGCACGACGGCGGCGACGCCAAGGGCAGCGAGGGCAGCAAGGGCGACAAGGACACCGAGGACGGTACGCAGACGGACGACGGGTCCGCGACGGCGACCGCCCCGGGCCGGGCCGTGAGCAGCGACGGCGGGGAGTTCGCCGGTGACCGCCGGTTCGACCTGGACGAGGAGAGCTCCGCGCCGCCGCCGGAGGAGCCCCTGTCGACCGGGAAGCCGCTGTCGAGCGTGCCCGAGGCCACCGTCCCGGAGCCCCCGACGGCCCGCCCGTACGACAGCGGCGACGACCCGGCGGACCCGGCCGGGCCGGCCAGGACGCCCACCGCGTCCACCCCGGCGCCCGCGACCCGCTTGCTCACCCGCCCGGTCAAGGACGCCGACGACAACGAGGTGGGCCTCTCGTTCCACCACGAGCCGGACTGGAAGCTGCGCGAGCAGTCGCTGAACCGGTTCGGCGGGGCGTCCGCCGTGTACCAGGTGCACGAGAAGAACAGGGGCTACGACCAGAACAAGCCGTTCGACTGGACGGGAAGCACCGAGGCCGTGCTGGGGCAGCAGGCCGGACGGCAGCACGGCGGTGGCGACCTCGACGCCCCCTGGAAGGGTGAACCGCAGCCGTTCTTCCTCAGCCTGCACAGTGACGGCCCGGGGGTGAAGGTCCTCGCCCCGGGCGACCGCGACTACCGGACCGTGACGCTGCGGGAATTCGGCACGCAGCTCAAGGAGCGCGTGAGCGTGCTGCCCCCCGGCGCCCCGCTCGTGCTGACCGCCTGCCGGATCGGTGTGCACACGCCGCAGCTCCAGGAGTTCGCCGACATCACCGGCCGCAAGGTGTACGCCTCGACCGCCACGACGTACTCGGCCCTGCGCCCCCGGCCCGGCGCGGACGAGTCGGGTCCGGCCGCCGACCGGTACGAGGGGGTCATCGCCACGCTGAGCGATCCCTCCAACACCCGGGACACGTGGACCTCGGCCATCCCCCGCCCCCTGGCCGTCGAGGCCACCCCGCCGCCCGCCGCCCCGCCGCACACCGGCCCCCTCGACCCGGTCAACCCGCGCCGCTTCGTCCACGCCCTCACCGACCACGGCTCCGCGCAGCTCGGCATGGCCCTGCCCGACCGGCTGCCGGTGAAGGAGCTGCACGAGCGGCTGCGGCTGCTCGCGACGGACGAGGCGGCCTTCGAAACGGCCCTCGCCGGCCGGCTCCACCCGGACGGGCTCACATCGGTCCTGCCGTACCTGCTGCACAAGGACGGCTGGCCGGTCCCCGCCGAACTGCTGGGCGGCCGCGGCGTCCGGCTGCGCCTGCTGCTGTCCGATCCGCAGGCGGCGCACCCGCTCGGCGCGGAGCACGGACCGCAGCCCGAAACCCGGCTGGAGCGCCGGGCGGGCGCGGGCAACGAGTTCTCCCAGGGCCTCGGCGGCGGCAACCGGCGGCGGGTGACGGGTACCTACGGTGACACGCTCGACGCCTCGGCACCGGGCGCGCTGGCGAAGGCGCCGTGGAGCGTCTCGGTCTCCGTGGTGCACAACGAGCTGACGCACAGCCAGAACCTCTTCCAGGGCCACCAGTCCGTCCAGGCCCTGCGCAGCAACGAGTCGTCGACGCCCCACGCGTACAAGGCGACGTGGGTGATCGAGAGCGACGGCGACGGGACCGGCCGGGACGGCGAGGGCCACCACCCTCCGGTGGCCGAGACCGAGCCGCTGACGGTGTACTTCCCGCAGCACCTGCTGACGCCGGTGACCGAGGAGCACCACCCGGTCACCGGGGAGCAGTTGCGCGCCACCCCGCTGTGGGCGGCGGCCGGGATCGGCGAGCCGGGCGGGCTCGCCCGCCTGGTCCGAAGCCGGTTCGGGCCGACCCTCGACACCTTGTCGCCGGAGTCCCTCACCGAGGTGGGGCACTGGACCTCCGAGGAGTCGCTGCGCGGCGGCCTTCCGATCGCGGTGTCCGGCGAGTTCTTCTCACCCGTCCTGCACGACGCGTCCGGCCGGGCGGTCGGCTTCTTCGGCCTGAAGGCGACGGTCGACCCGCACACCGAGGTCATGGCGGTCACCAGCTCCATGAACCTGGAGTCGCACAACGTCCGTTTCAACCGGTACTCCGGCAAGTCCACCCTGGCCAGTTCCCTCCAGGTCGAGGGCGGCGGCCAGGCCAATCTCACCGCCTCGCACGACGCGGGCCACCCCGGGGCCGGCACCGCCTTCGGCGGGGCGCTCGGCGGCAAGGCCGGCTTCAAGTTCCAGGCGAGCGAGGACTTCTCGGCCGGGGGCGGCGCCCAGCTGAGCCAGAGCCTGCGCAGCGGCGCCGCCCATCTGCTCGTGGGCGGCACGGCCCGCTACACGGTCACCTTTCACGAAGGTCTGCCGCCGGGGGACGAGCAGTCCGTCACGGGCGACCCCGCCGCGCTGACGCTGTACGTCCCCGACCGGGGCACCCTGAACCTGGAACACGCGAACAGCAGGCGCCTGCCGCCCGAGCTGGCAAGTCTGGGCTCGCTCGGCATGTCCGCCACCTCGACCCGGGTGCAGGGCGCGGAGCGGCACTTCGAGGCGGCCGTCGCGGAGCTGCGCGGCGGGCACTACCTGCCCGACGGTCCGGCGGGCCGGGACCACGGCGGGCCGGACG
The DNA here is from genome assembly GCF_042736725.1 of Streptomyces sp. NPDC060028. Taxonomy (NCBI): domain Bacteria; kingdom Bacillati; phylum Actinomycetota; class Actinomycetes; order Kitasatosporales; family Streptomycetaceae; genus Streptomyces; species Streptomyces sp. NPDC060028. The sequence goes on from NZ_JBHWVJ010000017.1 coordinate 86,392, forward strand.
CCCCGGACCGCGGCATCCAGCTCATGAACCTGCACCGCCTCGAAGCGGCCTGGAGCGAGTTCGCGCTGCGCGGCGCCGCCGGGGAGATCGTCGACGGTGGCCACGTCGTACGGCTCGACGACCCCCGCCCGGGCCGTACGGGGCAGATCCAGTTGCGCCTGACCGCCGAGCGCACCCCGGAGCCGATCGTGCACCGGGGGACGTTGGACAACGCCCGCATGGCCCTGTCCAACTCCGTCAGCCACAGCCTCCCCGCCGCCGGACAGCGGACCACCTCCCCGTCCGGCACGCTCGGCGTCACGGGACGGCTGAACGTGCCGCTCGGCGGTTCGAACTGGCAGGCCCAAAGCTCCGTCGACCCCGGATACACCTATGCCCGCGGCACTGCGCAGGGCTGGTCGACCTCGGTCAGCCACGACCAGCAGGTGATCACCAAGGAGGGCGTGGACTTCTTCGACGTGCCCGTCACGTACCGCTTGGAGCGGTCCGACGGCGGCCCGTGGGTCACGGTGCGGCCCACGCCGGAACCCGGCGCGCACCCTCGGCCTTCCGTGATCACGCTGGCCGTCGCGCACGACCGTACGACGCAGGTCCCGACGGCGCCGGAGCCCGCGGCGGCGCCGGAGCCCGCGGCCGCCCCGCCCGCCACCGGGCACGTCCTGCGGACCCCCGCCGAGATGGACCGGCACCTGGCGACCCTGGTGACCCCCGAAGGCGTCCTGCTGCCCGGTGTCGTCACCCTCCCCGGCGACGCCGTGGTGGAACACCTCCGCGGGGCGCACGTGCTGCAGGACGTCGTACGGGAGATGCTGGGCGCCCGCCCGCCGGTGGACCCCGCCGAACCCCCGCTCGTACCGGACGCCCGCCGGCCCGCCGACGCGGCGGGCCGGGCCACCGACCGGGCCACCGACCTGGAGGGGCAGCAGCAGCGCACCGTGCCCCCGCTGCGCGAACGCGTCGGCCCCGCGCTGGCCGGCGCGGCCCGGGACACGGTCCGTCCGCTGGCCGACGCCGTCGCGGGCGGCGCCCTCGCCTCGTGGAACTGGCTGACCGGCAAGCCCCTGGGCGACGTCCTCCCGGACGGCCACGTGCTGCTGGACAGCCAGCTGACCGCCACGGCGCTGCTGGCCCGGGGACACCAGATCTTCAGCGGCACGTACGTGGTGGAGCACGCCACCGGTTACGGCACGGCGGCCGACCACCACCTGCTGCTGGAGATCGAGGGATACCTGCACGCCTCTCCGGAGCCGGGCAGCGCCTTCCCGATCGCCCGCCAGGGCGATGCCTTCGGCCTCTACACGGAGGCCGGTGTCACCCACGCGGACAGCAGTACGTCGGGCAGCACTTCCACGCACAGCGGGCGGATCGGCGCCGGCGTCGCCTTCAAGAACACCGGCCCGCAGGCGCCCCCGAACGCGGGAACGCCCTCCGGCGGCCACCAGTACACGCGCGAGACCACCACCGCGTCGTCACGGACGACGGCGCTGACCGCCGCCCAGGTGCCGAACGATGCCGGCACCCACCACCGCGTGCGGCTGAACGCCACGTACGAGATCAAGCTCCGGCAGGGGTGGCGCAGCGGAGCCGCCAACGCGCTCGGGTTCGGATCGCAGACGTCGGTGCGGCGCCGGGTCGTGACCCTTCCCGACTCGGTCGGCGTACTCCTCACTCCGCAGCAACTCCAGCGGCACCGGCGCGAGTTCACGGACGCGGGCCTGGACGTCGACGCGCTGCTCCCGGCGGCCGTCCAGCCCGGCGGCACCCGCCGGATACCGGAGCGCTTCGCCGAAGCGGGGCACATCGGCCAGGGGTCGGTGGACGAGGTGACGCTGCGCCCGCACGACGAGGAGAACGGCGCCGGGGGCCTGCGGCGCAACCCGGCACGCGACCAGCTCATCCGGCTGGTCGACTCGATCGCCCCCGGTGCCCGCATCCTGGGGCACGGCTCGTACGTCGCCGGCGCGGCGACGACCCTGGCCAACCTGGCCTCCCCGGCCGCCGTACGCTCGCTGCCCTCCCGGTACCCGGGCGCGATGACGTTCTCCTTCGAGCACCACGGGCTGGGCGGCGCCAACCTCGTCCAGGTGAGCCTCCAGGCGAAACCGGACCCCTCGCAGGGCCACGTACGCGGTGTCGAACTGCCCGGCACGTCCGGCGTCGAGAACCAGACCCACCTGACGCACACCGCCGTCGCCGCGAACCGCGGCTCCGCCACCGCCCACACGTACACCTTCTCCCCGCAGGTCACCTATCCGCTCCAGCCGGGCGACGGCACGACGAACCGCACCAGCGGCGCCGCCCTGACCGGCAGCCACGGGGGTGCGCTCACCCAGCCCACGACCCACTTCACCGAGAACCGCACGTGGCTGCGCACCGAGCACGTCACCCAGTTCGAGGACGTCCGCTACGACTACACGCTTTCGGTACGCCGTACACCGCTCTCCTTGAACCCGCTGCACGCGCCGGGCAACGCCGTCACCGAGCTGGTGGGACGGGGGCGCTTCGACGAAGCCCATCTGCAGGCGCGCGTCGTCCTGCGCTTCCCCGTCGTGGACACGCCGCTCGCCGAGGGAGCCGCCGGCCCGGGGTCCTGGCGCCCGGGACAGCCCCTGCCCGCACAGGCCGACCAGGCGCCCGTGGTCCCCTTGGATCCCGCGCAGGCGGACCCGCAGGCGAACCCGCAAACGAGCCCACCGCCGACGGCCTTCGTCCCCGTACGCCACTTCTCGGTCCTGAGCTTCGACGCCCTGCCGGAGCTGGCCTCGGCCCTGCGCAGGCCCGGGAACGGCTTCTCGGGCGGCACGTCCTTCCTCTCGACCTCCGCTTTCCACCAGTTGAGCCTGCTCGGCGACCTGGTGCGCGCACGCCGCGGTCTGACCCTCGACCCGTCCCTGGCCTCCGCGTTCACCGGCACCATCGGAACCTCGGGAGGAGCCCGCCTCGACATCCGGCTCACGAACCCCGAGCACGTCGGCCCGGCCGGGGGCACTCGGAGCATCGCCATGGACCGGGGCAGCCGTCAGGGCACGACCAGCGCGGCCTCTTCGGCCCCGCGCACCCAGTTCGGCGCCGACTATGTCCAGCGGTTCGGTACCTCCGGCTTCAGCATGCCGGTGTCCGGGCCCAACACCCGGCACAGCACGACGAACGCCGCATCCTCCCTGGCCCTGGACGTCGTCAAGAGCGGCAAGACCGACGCCCCCGCGGTCGACGGGACACCCCCGGCCGGCGCCCCGGTACAGCACGTGGTCCGGCTCGACGCCGAGATCACGGTCACGGGCCCGGACGGTACGCCCGGCGCACCCGTCCGGGGCCGGATCGAGCTGCTGGTGACCGAGGAGGATCTGCTCGGCCACGGCGTCCTCGGCCGTTCCTCCCGCGACCACGTCGACCTGCACGACATCCGCCGCGCCGTCGACGCGGGCGACGACGCCGCTCTCGCCGCCCAGGTCGACCGGCTGGCGCAGGCCCTGGGCCCGCAGGGCGATCAGCGGCGGCAGGTCTGGTTCGCCACCGACGATCCCCTGCACAGCGCCCAGGCCCTGTACGTGGCCCACCGCACGGCCCTGGGACTGGACCGGCCGGTGGAGCTCGTCCTGCGCGGCGACCACGGCCCCGAGCCCTACCGGTTCGCGGCGGACGGCAGCCTCGAGACGGGCCGGCGGGACGCCGCCCGAGAACTCCTGGCCCTGTTCCACGATCACACCACGGGCAGGGAGCCCGAGCTCGCGCACGCGGCCAGGGCACTTGCCGAGGCCCGGCGCGAGGCCCACGAGTTCACCGGCCGCCCGCTGCCCACCGACCCGGTCGCGGAGGTCTTCGACGCGCCTGCGCCGCAGAGGGCGCAGCCGTGGGAGGAACTGAAGAAGGGCGATCCCCACCCGCTGGTCCTCGTCCAGCCCGGATACGCGACGGGCGACCAGTTCGCCGTCGCGGCGACGCTGCTCAAGGTCGGCCGACTGCACGTGGCGATCTCCGAAGGCGCCGTCGGCCCGGACGGCATGCCGCTTCATCGGGAGGACAAGGCGACCTCGATCCGCGATTTCTACGTGCGCAGCGGTATCGCCGCCGACCGGATCCACCTCCTGAAAGTGAGGGACCTGTGGGGTGACAAGAAGATCACCGACACCAAGGCCGATGTCCTGACCCGGCTCCTGACGGCGCGGGACGGGTTGAAGGCGGAGGCGGACCACACGGGCACCCCCGACGAACGGATCCGTCTGCTGGGGAAGGCGTCGGAGCTCTGGGAGAGGGCCGAGACGGAGGGCATCGCGCCCGACGCCAAGGACCTGACCCGGCTCCTGATGGCGGCCGGCCTGTGGAAGACCGGCGACCCCAATGCCCCGGAGCTCACGGACCTGCCCCGGTTCCGCAAGATGGCGGAGTTGTGGGAGCGGGGGAACCCCGAGGACATGCGCGCCCGGGACCTCGTCCGCCACCTCGCGGAAACGACTGCCGAGGCGGACCGGATCCGGCATCTGAGGGATGCCGGGCTCCTGGAGGACGGCTTCGACCCGCAGTCCAACGACAAGCACCTGGTCAGCGCGAACGACCTGAGCAAGCGCGCGATGGACAAGCGGGCGCTGCCGCTCAACGTGGGCACGCACTACGTGGCCGGCACGCACGATGCCGCGATGAAGACCCTGGTGCGCGAACACTGGGGCGTGGAGAGCGACTTCCCCCGGGCCGCGGAACCAGATGTCGCCAACTGGCTGACGGCGAACGAGGTGCCGGACATCACGGGTAGGGAAGTCGTCGTCCTGTGGTCCCGCTTCAGCGGGAAGCTGGGCGGCGCGCACCTGGAGCACGACACCAGCTACGAGGGGGTCCGCCAGATCATCCGGAAGATCGGCAGCACCGCCGGGGAATCGGGGGACGGCAGGAAACCGGTCGTGCTGATCGTCGGTGATTCGAGCGCGGACCCCGCCCACAGGGACAAGTACACGGGGATCGCGCGGACTCTGAGCTCCGACCACGTGTCCGTCCACGATCTGACCGAATTCTGGAAGAAGGGAGACGAGTCGGTCCGCACCCTCCTGAGGGCGTGGAACGGTCATGACCGGCTGGGCCAGTTCAGGCTGTACGAGTACCTGGATCGACATGCGGAATCGGCGCGACACATCGGTTTCCGCAGCGGCAATCTGGAAGCCATGGCGCTGCTCGGCTACAAGCTCCGCTACATGGAGGAGCTGAACAGCTACGGCTCTCAGCGCATGGCCGACTGGCATGCGCGGGAAGACGACACCACCAAGACCAAACTGGGCGGTCAGCCCGTCGGCTACGAACTGCTGAAGGTCGACAAGCCGCCCACGCGCAGCGGCAAATTCATCGACCGCAGCGACGGCCCGCTCCAGCAGATGAAGAACACCAAGAACTCCAAAGTCGACAGGGCAGAGCTCAAGCCCCCGTTCATCTTCGCCCGGCGCAGCACGGATTCCGAGATGACCGCCGATATCAAGGCGGCGGCGAAGAAGGGCTTCACAAAGGGCTTCGCGGACCACGAAGTGGACCGCATCGTCACGTTCCTCATGGAGGGCACCGGGGAGCCCAAGGCGAACCCGCTCGACGGCGACGAGCCGCCCACGCCGCCCGCACCGCCCGCACCGCCCGCACCGCCGGCCGGTCCGCAGCCGCAGGTGAAGTACCGGCCGGCCGAGCCCGCGTACCACGTGGTGTCCGAGGTCCTGAAGTCGAGCCTCGAGCCGGGCACGCTGAAGGGCCTGATGAGTCGCGACGGCAGGGACTTGCGCATCACCGAACGGGACTCCCCGGACGGCACCGTGCTCGTGGTGGAATCCCTCACCCACCGCAGCGACGTGCGCACCGAGACGGTGGAGGGTGAGGAGTACGTCCGACTGTTCCAGACCGTGTACGCGCCGGACGGGGTCGTTTTCAAGGACATCCACCAGCTGCCCGACGGCACGATCACGATCCGTCCCGACACCAGGGACATGTGGGTCAACGCGGGCCGTCCCTGGCGGGCCCTCCACTACATGCGGAGCTACCGGGACCAGGGGCACAATCGGATCCAGGAAGCGAAGGCCGGTGAGCACGGCAAGCCGCTCGTGCGGTCGTTCCTCGTCCCCTTGGCGACGTACGAGCGGCTGACGTCCCGGGCGATCGAGGAGCAGCAGGTCGGCGGCCTGGGCGAGGGCCACCATCTCAACACGGACCGGAACAAGGACTCCGACCAGTACCTGATCCGCGGCCGCGGCGTGGCGGAGATCAGGAACGACGCTCTGCCCGGATCCCTGCGTACCTACGTCCTCGACCAGTACCAGGGCGAGTACCAGCCCGGCGTGCGCGACGGCGAGGTCCGCACGCTCAGCGACATGTTGGACGAGCTCGGCCTGCCGGAGCTGCGCGACATACCGGAACTGGTACGCCCGCTGCCCGAGCGGCCCGTGCCGGACCCGGCAGCGGTTGCCAAGGTGCCCAACATCAGCCCCGGCAAAGACCCCTCGCCCCGCCTGGTGCTGCCGTACAACGCCCCCGCCAGGGCCATGGAGCAGCAGGCGGAGCGGCTGCACGCCCTCCACCAGCTGCTCGGACACCCGGAGTTCCTGACGGCAGTCGGCGAGAGCGAGTTCAGGCGGCACGCGGCGGGTCTGCTGACCGACGCGCGCCCGAACACCGAGCAGGAACGCTTCGACCTGCGCGCACGGGTCAACCGGGCCGCGAACTACGCGTACATGCCGACCGCCATCAAGGAGACCTACAAGGGCGCCCTCGCCGGCAAGTTCGGCTGGGACGGCGATGTCGGCGAGTGGACGAGGGCACAGCACTTCCCGGAGCACCGGCTCGAGTGGATGGAAGGGGAACCGAAGGCACCTAAGGGCAAGAAGAACAAGAACAAGGGCGCGCCCGACGCCGGGGACGGAACGCACCCGAGGGAGCACCCCGCCGCCGACGGCGGCCCGGCCTCCGAGCGGCCGCCTGCGAAGAACCGGGGGAAGCAGCGGGCCCCCCGTGCGACCGAGACCGCCCTCCCGGATCCCGTGGGCACGGGCGAGAGCGCCGGCAACGGCGCGGGGCGGCTGCCCGCGGACCTCCGCTCGTTCCCGGGCGGTGATTACCCGGCCGTGCTGGCGAACGCGGTCCGCACGGCGGTCGACCGCCGCCACGTCCCGACCGCGGAGCACGAAGAGCGCACGTGGCGGGAAGAGTTCCTGCAGGGCGCGCGGGACTCCGACTTCGACGGCATCGGCGGGGCGAGCCTCCCCCGGTTCGTGCAGGACGTGCTGGGCGGTCAGTCGTCCCAGGCCGACTCCCCGCTGCACCGTGCGCGGGGCGTCTTCGCCGGCCTCTCGGGGCAGCGCGCCGACGGGGAGGCCATCGCGCTGGCGAGCACCATCGCCGCGCGGCAGTTCAACGTCACGGTGACGTACGTGGCCGCCGACGGGAGCCGCCGCAGCTTCGGGACCGGACGGCCCGAGGTGTTCCTGGTGGACGACGGCACGGACTTCCTCTGGGCCGTCGACCGAGCCGGAGCCGGCGACTGACAGACTCCCCCGACCTGCATGTCTTGCCCTTCACCCCGTTCCGGGGCGGACCGCCGCCCCACCACCCTTTCGAGGACACCATGAGCGAGAACTCCGAACCGACCCCGACCCTGCCCCCCGTGCCCGAGGACATCCGCGAGGCGGCCCGGCAGGCGCCGGAGCACTGGCTGGCCGTCATCGACCCCGCGTGGGACGGCGAGGAGGCCCCGCCCGCCTGGGCGGTACGGGGGCAGTGGCGCTCCGACGAGGCCGGAGAGGTCGTGGAGTGGCAGGAGAACCCCGACTACCGCCCCTCCCCCGAGAGCCTCGGCTGGCCCCAGCCCACCGACGCGCTCGACTCGGCGGTCCAGCTCTCCGCCACCGGATACGGCCCCGCCGAGGCGGTGTCCACCGCTCTGGCCCAGGCTTCCCTGGCCGTGCACACGACCGCTGACGGCCTCCCGGTCACGGCTGCGGCCCCGGACGGCACACCGGTCGTCGCCGTCTACTCCTGCGCCTCGTACCTGCAGGCCGCCGGGCGTTTCGCCTACCAGGTGCTGCCGCTGCCCGAGCTGGCCGCCCTGCTCCCGGCGGGCCACGAGCTGTACGTCAACCCGACCGCCGGCGTCGCGATGCGGATCGAGGACTCCGTACTGAGCGCGGCCCTGGAGATCCTCCGGCAGGAGCCTGAGCAGGAGCCCGAGGAACTGCCCGAGGGCGCGCCCGTCGCCACCCTGCCGGAGCCCCTCGCGCCCCTCCCCCGCGTTCGCGTCACGAGTGACGGCCCTGCGCGTGACGTACGGCCGTGAACCCTCGGGGGGTGCCCATCCGTCGAGCCGTGTAGGGGTCTGACGGCGCGCGGAGGGGATGAGCGGTGGAGCAGAGCGAACGGCGAAACGGCGAGGGCGAAGCGACGGCACCGGCGTCGGGGGGTATCCAGCTGCCGGCTGTCGCGTGGGCAGAGGAGGAACCGGCCGGTCCCGTCGGCACCCCGGCCGAGCCGGAGGCCGAGGCCGAGGCCGAGGCCGAACCTGAGGCCCCGGCCGCCCCGATCGTCCTCCCCGTACTGCCCGACCCGGCGGCCCCCGGTGCGCAAGCCGGGACGGAGCCGGAGGCCGAGACGAGGCCGGAGGCCGAAACCGAAGCCAGCGAGGCCTCGAGCCCCGTCCTCGGGGAGTTCGTCGCCACCGCCACGGCTCCGGAAAGCGCGGCAGGGGGCGCCTCGACCGGGCAGGGCGTCGGCCGGATCCCCAAGCCGGTGGTCGCGGCGGCCCTCGTCGGCGGCCTGGTCCTGGTCGGGCTGCCCCTGGTGCTGTCCCAGCTGGGCGGCGGCGGACCCGCGCACGGCCCCGACGCACCGCCGCCGGCCGGGATGAACCGCCCGGCGGGCGGCCCGGAAGGCTTCGTGCCCGGCTTCGACGACCGCGGCAACCCGGTGCCGCCCCAGGGCCTTCAGGCCGGCGCCCCGTCGCCCGGCCAGAACGACCCGAACTCCGCAGGTGGCACTCAGGGCGGCTTGCCCAACGCGGAGAACGCGGCCGGCGCGGGCCAAGGCGGAACCTCCGCCCAGGGCGGACCGGGTTCGCCCGGCGGCGCCGGCTCGAACGGCTCCGGCGGCAGCGGCGGCAGCGGCAGCGGTACGAGCGGGGGCGCCGGCAACGGCGCGAGCGGGGGCGGCGGGGACGGCCGGCCTCCCGCGGCCGATCCCGCGCCGCCCGCCGCCGCCAAGACGTACCAGGCCGTCGCGGGCGCCGGGTGCCAGGGCAGCGGCACCGGATACAGCCAGAACGGCTGGTTCGACGACGGGCAGGCCGGCTGGAAGACCTACGGCTCGGGCGGCTGGAACGGCGACGGCTGCAAGGGGTCCTTCACCGCCATCCCGATGTCGGGCGCGGCGGGCAAGGACAACGGCAACTACGCGCTGTGGACCTTCCGCACCGGCCCGGTGTCGAGCGGCCGCTGCAAGGTGTCCGTGTACGTCCCCAACAGCAAGGACATCAAGGCGGTCGGCGGCAACCCGGCCTACTACACGGTGCAGAACTCGCTCTCCCCGGGCAGCGGAACGATCGACTCCTTCACCATCAACCAGCACTCGAACTACGGCAGTTGGGTCAACGGCGGTACGTACGACGTACGCAACGGCCAGCTCGCGGTGAAGCTGCACGACCGGGGCCAGGACTGGGTCGGCAACACCGAGACGTACGCCCACAACGCGGCGTCCGCCGTACGCGTCTCCTGCACCGCGTAACCCCCTTTCCCCTCCCCGCCCTTCTCCTCCCCCGCCTTCCCCCGCCCCCCGAAGGGACCCTCCAGAGATGTCGCGCCCTGTGCTGACCGTGTGCGCGCAGTCACGAAGTGGCTCGTACCGCACGATCGGCGAAGCCCTCCACGTGGCGCGCAGCGGCGCGGTGATCTCCGTACGCCCGGGTCTCTACGAAGAGAACCTGGTGATCGACAAGATGGTGACCATCACCGCGGAGGACGCCCGGGGCAGTGTCAAGGTCGCGCCCCGCAGCGGCGCGGTCGTCCAGGTCGTCGCCGAGGCCGTGCAGCTGACCGGACTGGTGCTGCAAGGTCACGACGACGAACTGCCCGCAGTGGACGTACCTCGCGGCCAGGCAGCGCTGCAGGACTGCGAGGTCGTGGGCAGCTCCTGGACGGCTCTGCTCACCCGCCAGCAGGGCACTCTCGCGATGCGCGGCTGCCGGGTGGTCAACCCGTCGGGCGCCGGAATCGTGGAGACGTCGACCGGGGCCAGTGTCATCGAGGACTGCGTCATCGAGCACCTCGGCACCTCGGCGGTGGTGATCGGCGAGCGCGCCAACCCCACCATCCGCAACTGCGTGCTGCGCGATGCGCGCGGCAACGGCGTGTGCGCCAACGGGGAGGGCCGGGGCTCCATCGAGGACTGCGAGATCTCCTCGACCGACAAGCCCGCCGTGGCACTTGAGGAGAACAGCGCGACCCGGGTCCTGCGCACGACGGTACGGGACTGCGTGCTGGGCGTGTACATCAACTCGGCCTCGCGGGTCCTGCTGGAGGACTGCACGGTCACGAACACCACCGGCCACGGAATCGCGCTCGCGGGCGGCACCGATCCGGTGCTGCGGCGCTGCCGTACGTCCCGGACGAAGGGGGACGGCATCCACGTCACCGGCCGCTCCCGGGGCGCCTTCGAGGAGTGCGAGGTCGGCGGCGCGCAGGGCGCCGGGATACGGGTCGACGAGTCGTCGAGCCCCTCGTTCGCCCGGGTCGCCGTACGCGACTGCGGGGCCGCCGGCGTGTGGCTGAGCGGGGACAGCGCACCCGACTTCGACAGGCTGGAGGTCCGCGACGGGGTCGGTGCCGGCGTCCTGGTGACCGACGGCGCCAATCCGATGCTGCGCCGCCTGAAGGTCCTGGACGTCCGCGGCCACGGCGTGGAGGTGACGCGGGGCGGCCGGGGCCGGGTGGAGGGTTCGGAGATCGGGTCCACCGGACAGTCCGGGATACGGATCTCCGAGGGCGGCCACGCCTACGTCGGTGACACCTCGGTACGGGGCACCGGTGCGGCGGGGGTGTCGGTGGGCGGCGGGGGCGTCGCCTCGCTGCGCGACTGCGATCTGGCCGAGTCGGTGGAGGACGGAGCCGTCGTGGAGGACGGCGGGGAGCTGACCGCCACGCGCACCCGGGCCCGCGCCAACCGCCGCCACGGCATCACCGTGGCCCCGGGCGGCCGCGCCACGCTCACGGCGTGCGAGGCGGCCGAGAACACCCACGACGGCATCCGGGTCGACTCGACGGAGGCGGTACGGGTGCACGACTGCGCCGTCATCGACAACCGGGGGTCGGGACTGCGCCAGACCAAGCCCGGCACGCGCCTCGCGGTGGAGAACCTGACCAGCCGGGGCAACGCGATGCCGGACGCGCACGGCTCGGCGACCGCACCGGCGGGCGGCGGGTCCGCCGAGGAGCGGGCGGGCGAACCGGCCGGGCCCGGGGGGCCGGCGCAGCCGGTGACACCCGACGGTCCGCGGGCGGTCCTCGACGCCCTGGTCGGACTGGCCGGCGTCAAGGACCAGGTGGAGACGCTGGTCAACCTGAACAAGCTGGCCAAGCGGCGGGAACTGGCCGGGATGCCCGCGCTCCCCATGAGCAGGCACCTGATCTTCGCGGGGCCCCCCGGCACCGGCAAGACGACCGTGGCCCGGCTGTACGGGACGATCCTGGCGGAGCTGGGGGCACTGCGCAGCGGCCACCTGGTGGAGGTGGCGCGCGCGGACCTCGTCGCGTCGATCATCGGCGGTACGGCGATCAAGACCACCGAGGTGTTCAAGGGGGCCCTGGGCGGGGTGCTGTTCCTGGACGAGGCGTACACGCTGTCGCAGGGCGGTGGCGGCACCGGTCCCGACTTCGGCCGGGAGGCGATCGACACGCTGGTGAAGCTGATGGAGGACCACCGTGACGACATCGTGGTGATCGTCGCCGGGTACTCCGAGGAGATGCGCGGCTTCCTGGACTCCAACCCGGGCCTCGCGTCGCGCTTCAGCCGTACCGTCGACTTCGAGAACTACTCGGACGCCGAGCTGACCACGATCGTGGAACTGTCGGCCCACGGCCACGGCTACGAGCTGGCCGAGGGCACCCACGAGGCCCTGGCCCGGCACTTCGCGTCGATGACCAAGGGCGCCGACTTCGGCAACGGCCGGGCCGCCCGCAAGGTGTTCGAGGAGATGGTCGACCGGCAGGCCTCCCGGCTGGCCGGCCTCGCGGAGTTCGGCAACGCGGACCTGGCGCTGCTGCTGCCCGAGGACGTGGCGGCCCCGGCGCCGGACGCGGCGGCCGAGGGCGCGCCCCGCGCCGAACTCCTCGACCAGCTCGGGGCGATGACCGGGCTGTCGGCCGCGAAGGAACAGGTCCAGGATCTGGTCAATCTGATCAAGCAGGTCAACCGGCGGCGGGAGGCGGGGCTGGCGACCGCGACCATCAGCCACCACCTGGTTTTCGCGGGGGCACCCGGTACCGGCAAGACCACGGTGGCGCGGCTGTACGGAAGGCTCCTCGCGGAGTTGGGCGTGCTGCCCGGCGGCCAGCTGGTGGAGGTGGCACGGGCCGACCTGGTGGGCCGGTTCGTGGGCCACACGGCGCAGCTCACGAAGGAGGCCTTCGACCGGGCCCGGGGCGGTGTGCTGTTCATCGACGAGGCGTACACGCTGACGCCGCGCGGCGGCAGCGGCAACGACTTCGGCCAAGAGGCCGTGGACACGCTGATGAAGCTGATGGAGGATCACCGCGACGAGGTGGCGGTGATCGTCGCCGGCTACTCCGACGAGATGGAGGGTTTCCTGGCGTCCAACCCGGGTCTCGCCTCCCGGTTCTCCCGGCAGGTCCTGTTCGAGCACTATTCGGACGACGAGCTGGTGGAGATCGTGGCGAAGCAGGCGCAGGGCGCGGGTTACGTACTGGCGCCGGACACCGCCGCCGCGCTGCACGAGCTGTTCGCCGCGGCGCCGCGCGACCGCACCTTCGGCAACGGCCGGTTCGCCCGGCAGACCCTGGAGTCGATGATCACCCGTCAGGCGGGGCGGCTGAGCCGGATGGAGGTCGACGACCTGTCGGAGATCAGTCTCCTGCTGCCGTCGGACCTGCCCGTTTCCGCGCGGACGGGAAGCGCCGCGTGAGGGCGGGGGCGGTACGCCGCACCCTCACCGCCACAGCCCTGTTCGGGGTGTTCGCGGTGTGTGGTGCGTCCGGGGTGTTCGGGCTGCTCGCGGTGGCCGCGCCCGCGCGGGCGGATACGGTACGGGCGCTCGCCGACGGGGAGCCGGACTCGCTGCCGGGCATGACGCAGACCCTGCCCGACGTCCGGCAGAGCGGCTGCCGCAAGGGTTCGGACCGGGTCAGCGGCCGGGTGCCGTGGGCGCAGGCGTACCTGCGTCCGGACGCGGTGTGGCCGCTGACCGAAGGGGAGGGCGTACTGGTCGCCGTCGTGGGTTCGGGCGTGGACGACACCGCCGGGGTCCTCGGCGAGCGGATGCTGGCCGGACCCCGGTTCCACGATGCCGGACAGGGAGCGGACTGCGTGGGACACGGCACCTTCGTGGCCGGACTGATCGCGGCGAAGCGGGGGCCGGGCGCCGGGTTCGCCGGGATGGCACCCCGGGCGCGGATCCTCGCCGTCACCGTCACCGACGCGGCCGGCAACACCGATGCCGAGCTGCTGGCCAAGGGCATCCGGGCGGCGGCCGACGGGGGCGCCCGCGTCATCGACGTGGCCGCCGTCAGTCCCGCTGCCGGCGACTCCCTCGCGGAGGCCGTCAAGTACGCCACCGCCAAGGGCGCGCTGATCGTCGCCCCGGCCGCCGCCGACGCTCCGGGGAACAGGACACCCGTGTACCCGGCGGCCTACCCCGAGGTGCTCGCGGTGGCCGACAGCGGGCCCGGCGGAGCACCGGCCCGGCCGGCTCCCGCGGGCCGGGTGGATCTGGTGGCGCCCGGGGACTCGGTGCTGAGCACGGGACCTTCCGGCAGCGGGCACTTCACCGCGTCCGGACCGAGCTTCGCCGCCGCCGAGGTCGCCGGGGCCGCGGCGCTGGTGCTCGGCTACCGGCCGGGCCTGAGCGTCGGCCAGCTGGTCCACCGGCTGAAGACCACGGCGTACCACCCGGGTACGGCCCTGCCCGACGCCCACCTGGGCTACGGCTCCCTCGACCCGGTCGCCGCCACGACCACCGTCCTGCCGGAGGAGGGGGAGCCGAGGGACCGGGTGGTGGTCCGGCAGCGGTTGGCCATGCCCCCCGAGCCCGGGGACGGGGGCGCGCGTACGGCTTACGGAGTCACGGGCGCGGCCTGCGTCACCGTGCTCGCGGCGGCCGGCCTCTCGTACGTGGTTCCCCGCGGTCTGCGTCGCGGGTGGCGGCCGGGCCGCTACGAGGACAGCGACGCGGGGAGCGAAACGGGGAGCGGCTCGGGAACCCGCCGTGACCGCTAACGCGGCGTGCTGGGCGGCGTTAGGCGTTGCTTAGCGGGGCGTTTGCGGGCGCTGACAGGCTGCGTTGCAGTCCCGTCCCCACCCCCCTGCCCGGGAGCAAAGCAGTGACGACAACCGCATTCGATTCCGCCGACGCGAACACGGCGCCGACCACGACGCTGGACCAGGACACCCTGGCGGAGTTGTACCGGCTCCACGCCCCCTATCTGCTGCGGGCACTGCTCCGGATGGCCAACGGGGACCGCGGCAAGGCCGAGGACATCCTTCAGGAGACCTTCCTGCGTGCCTGGCAGAATCCGCGGGCGCTGGTCCGGGGGCCCGAGCACGGCCGTCCCTGGCTGTTCACCGTGGCCCGGCGCATCGCGATCGACCACTTCCGGATGGCGGCCGCACGCGTCAAGGAGGTGGGCGGGGAGGCGCAGGAGGAACGGGCGGGCACCCAGGACCCGTACGACGAGGTCCTCGCCGCCCATGACGTGGGCCGCGCGCTGGGCGAACTGCCGCCGCACCAGCGGGAAGTGCTGGTGCACCTGCACTTCAACGATCACACCGCCGCGAGGACCGGTCGCGCTCTCGGCGTGCCCACGGGCACGGTCAAGTCCCGCAATTTCTATGCCGTCCGCGCCCTTGCGCCCCTTTTGGAGGAGCGCGGCCTGGCCCCCGTCAACCACGGATCGAGCCGCTCCCGGTAGCGGAAGCGGAAGCGAAGGAGAGTCATGGCCTGGTATCAGGGACCCTGCCGCATCACGGTGATCGGTGTGGACGCCGACTGGCCCCAGCGGGCGGTGGTGACCGTGCACGGCAGCCGCGCCCGACTGGTCGTACCGGGCACCGCGGGGGGGACGCAGCTGGTCGACGCGCAGAGCTGGGATCTGGCTCTGGAGCACCGGTACGACAACGAATGGCGCCCCAACATCCGTGCGGTGACGAGCCGTTGGGAGACCGTGGGTGGGGTGGAGAGCCAGGTGGTGCGCAGCAAGGACCACGACTGGCCCGGCCGGACGCAGGAGCGCAACCTGGTCCTGCGCATCGACCGCGTCGGCGCCGGCGCCGGCGCCGGCCAGGAACTCCACCACACCCTCGTGGACGCCGCCTTGAAGGGAACCGCCCGCCTGGTCCCCGGTGTCACCGTCGGCGGAGCCCTCGCCCCGCAGCGGGCGAGCGCCGCCCGGCCGGCCTCGTCGAGCGACGGGATCCCGGCCTCCGGCGCGACCCCGGCGCGCCCCGCCACGACGGGCGGCACGGCCGCTCCCCACGGCCGGGGCTACCCCACCACTTCCTCGGGCTGACCCCGGCGGGGCCACCTTCACCCGGCCGCCGTCGACCCCGACGCCCGCGCCGGAAGGCGGTCCCCCCGGCCGGTCGCCTGCGTCGCGAAGGCGCGGGTGTTGCTCCGGGCGGTGACGTGCTCGGGCGGTTCGACGCCGTCCGCGAGGAGGGGGTCGGCTTCCGGTTCGCCCCAGGTGGCGACCAGGGGGAGGACTCCGGCCCAGATTCCGAGGGCGGCGTCGGGTCCGTCGCCGTCCTCCGGGCCGCCGGTGCTCGTCTTGACCGATGCCTCGTCGAGCGACATGCACAGCAGCGCGGTCGCCGCCATCTCCTTGGCGTTGGGCCGTCGCGCGTAGTCCCACTGCCCGGGTGTGGCCTGTTCGGTCAGGCAGCGCAGTCCCTCGAGCTTCTCCTGCGGGTCCGTGACCAGACGCGGGACGCCGTAGACCATCGCGCTGCGGTAGTTGACGCCGTGCTCGAACACCGACCGCGCGAGGACGAGGCCGTCCACGTGCGTCACGGTCACGCACACCGTCGCCCCGGGTGAGGCGACCAGGCTCCGGCTGGCCACGGACCCGTGGAAGTAGAGGTTGCGGCCGTCGCTGCCGTAGACGGTGGGGACGACCATGGGGTGCCCGTCGACCACCACCCCGAAGTGGCACATGAAGCCCGCGTCCAGGATCGCGTCGAGTTCGGCACGGTCGAGGCTTCCCTGATCCCGCAGGCGGCGGTGACGGGTGCGGTCTGTCTCCGGCAGCGTGGACGGGAGTTGGCTGTGGTTCACGTCTTCTCTTTCACAAGTGCGGGGGCCCACGGAGACCGTCGGTGGAATGCACCCCACGCTACCGATATCGCTGTTCACGCGCCAGCATTCAACGAAATCAGTTCAATGAAGGGCGCAGCGCAACGGAAAACCTCACCCAGCCCACCTAATATGACGATCCTTCAATTGAGCTGCGCTTCGCTGCCAGACTCGGTCTGGACGCCGTCGCGCTGGTGGCCCTCGTCTCTCTCGAATGGATCTGACATGCTTCGCTCCTTCCTGGCCGCCTCCCTGCTCACGGTGGTGACCCTCACCCCCGCCACCCCGGCAGCGGCCGCCACCGGACCGTGCCAACTGGCCGGAACCGCAGGTCTGGCCGACCTCATACCGGGCAACAGCACCCTCGGGCTCTCCGCACTGCAGCCGGCAACCGTCGACCTGCCGCCGCAGATCCACCTTCGGGGAACCACGGGCACCTTCAACCGACGGTGGTCCTTCGCCCTGCGTGAGGGCCAGATGTACGTCAAGGAAGCCTCTGGGAACGGCGGTTGGCGCACGATGTCGCTGCCCGCATGCCTGACCGGGCACGTCACCGGGATCTCCGTGGACGACGACGAGCTGGTGGCGCTCGACGAAGGCGGCAACATCTACACGATGGACCACGCCCTCAACGCGCCCTGGACGTGGAACTGGACGCACCGTTACGGGGCCCCGCTGTGGCTGGGCGGCGGCAACACCGTCCCGTACCGGTCGGCCCGATGGACCTGGTCCGTCCTGTCTCCCGGCGAGGACAAGGTGTGGCGCGACACCGCGGGCAACGATCACCCGGCCGGCGGTGCCAAGGTCTCCCACGTCTTCGCGCTCAGCGACGACGGCAGCCGCATCACCTATGTCGACCCCTGGCTCCCCGTCGACCACAGCTACGAGATGTCCACCCCGCTGCGCGGACGCTTCCAGGCCCAGGCGCTGTCGACGGCCGCCTCCACCTCGTTCGTCATCAACCGCTACGGCGACATGTACACCCGCCTGTACGACTTCGACATCGCCGGCTCCGACAGGATCTTCTTCAGTTACTCCTACGAGGACCAGCGCGGCGCGACCTTCCCTAAGATCCAGCTGCCCGCCCCGGACTGGATGCGGCAGCCCAAGATCCCCGGACAGGTCACCGACCGGATCTCGATCCACAAGACCGGCGCCGGATCGGACGCCCGTGAACTCCGCGTCGAGGGCAGCGACCAGGGCCGTGCCGGCTACTGGAGCAAAACCCTCACCGCATCCCAGTGGACCTTCACCCCCACCGGCGAACCGCTCGAAGGCAACGTCCTTCAGAACACGCCCGCCGACCGCTCCACGGACACCCTCGCGGCGCCGTCCCCGTACCACTACACCGGCGTGCTCGGCCAAGTGACCGCCCACGTCGGTGAGTTCGCTGTCGCCGTCGAGGCCACACCGCTGATCCTGGAGGCGGGCGGCCAGGAGATCCAGCTCACTCTCCACACGGTCGACGGTCTGCGCCAGACGCCCCAGGCCCCGGGGCTCACCTCCCAGCCGAGAGGCTTCAACGGCAGCATCGAAGTCCCGCAGGCCGTCCTCGACAACCTCGACTCCTACCACCCCGCCCTGCGCGCCCTCGTCCGCGACCGGCTCAAGTCGGCCCGGTTCACCGACACCGACGTCACCGTCACCGATCAGACGATGACCATCGCCCACCTCGACCTGCCCCTGAACCGCACCTGACGAGGAAGCAGGGACTTTCGTCCCTTGCCCCCTTACGCCCCGTCAGTAATGTTTGAGTCAAAGATCATTAATGTCGCGAATGCGATCCATGGGCGCATCTCGCCGGCATGCTCAAGGGCCTTGGGGAGCGGTATGAAAAAGCTGAGGACAGTGTTCGTGGCACTGACGGCGGAGGCTTTCGACCCGCCCGACGGCGCGGGTCGGCCGGCCCGCAGACCCTGAACCAGGCGATCCCGGCGCTGAGGCTCCGCCGCAGGCAGCATGCATCCCGGCCCCGTCCCCGCTCCGGGCTGCCCCGCCTGCACGCCACCTCGGTGCCGGGGTTTCGGCATGTGTCACACCAGGACGTCCCATGGCCGAGGAGGAGCACGCCCCGTCCACCCCTGGTTCAGCAGGGGCCACGCCCCCACCGGAACCGGCTGCCTGGCGTGGCGACCACCCCGTCAAACCCGTCCCGTAAACGATCGGAGAAGCTGCATGCGTCCCTTCCCCCGCGTAATTCCTGCTGGGGTCCCCTGCGGAGACAACGGGAAGGATGTTGCGAAGTGACGTCCTGCGCACCCGTTTTCGACGAGATCCGAGCTCCCGCGGAATGTCATTGCGGTGGCTGCGTACATGAAGCCCGCGCCGCCCGCCGCTCAGGTCTTCATGGCCCGAAGGGCGCCAAAGCCGCCTTGGTGGCCACTCTGGCAGGCGGCGCCACACTCGTGACCGGTGCGGGTACGGCGTTCGCGGCGAATCCAGCACCGGGCGAAGCCGCCCCACAGCGGTCTGCCGTCTCTTCCGCGGCCGACACCGTCGCGGCAACGGGAAACCCGCAGGGCAAGCCGGGGCCGCTGTTCGGAGCGCCGACCCGGCGGGCCTCACAGGACATGCGGCTGACCCGGGAGCAGATCATCGCCCGGGCCCAGGTCTGGGTGAACGCCAAGGTGCCGTACTCCATGAACCGCTACTGGTCAGACGGATACCGCATGGACTGTTCAGGGTTCGTTTCCCAGGCCTGGGGGCTGCGTGACAACCAGTGGACCGGCAGTCTGGCCTCATACGGCACCCGGATATCCAAGGGTGAACTCAAGCCCGGTGACATGCTGTTGTTCCACAACTCGGCGAATCCGGTGGCCGGTTCACATGTGGTCATCTTCGGCGGCTGGGCCAACTCGGCAAAGACCCAGTACATCGCCTACGACCAGACCCGACCGCACACCCTCAAGCGCACGACGCCCTACGCCTACTGGAACAACTCCTCGCGCTACGTGGCGTACCGGTACAACAACCTGGCCTCGGACGGTGGTGGCGAGAGCGGCACCGCCTTCCCCGGCGCCGGCAAGTTCGGCCCGGGAGCCAACAACAACCATGTGACCAAGCTGGGCCAGATGCTGGTCAAACGGGGCGGCGGCTCCCACTACACCTCAGGTCCCGGCCCCCGCTGGTCCGAATCCGACCGCAAAGCCACCCAGGCATTCCAACGAGCCCAGGGCTGGACCGGCAGCGACGCCGACGGCATACCCGGCAAAGCCACCTGGGACTACCTGGTCAACGGCAAGGGCAAGAACATCGGCACCGGAGGCGGCGAAAGCGGCACCGCCTTCCCCGGCGCGTCGCATTTCCGTCCGGGCGCCGTCAATACGCACGTCAAGGCCATCGGTGTGCAATTGGTGAAGAAGGGCTTCGGAAAGCACTACACCCAAGGGCCCGGGGAACGGTGGACCGAGAGCGACCGGCGCAACGTCGAAGCCTTCCAGCGCGCCCAAGGCTGGACAGGTTCGTCAGCGGACGGCTACCCCGGCCCCGAGACCTGGCGCCGACTCTTCGCATAGCCCCGGCGGCCGTTGACGGAGGTGCGTGAGAGGCGGGCCCCCTCGGGGG
>NZ_JBHWVJ010000018.1:0-104219 GCF_042736725.1 Streptomyces sp. NPDC060028
CCAGCAGCAGAAGTCACACAGCAACTAACGATCAACTACTGGCGCAGGACACTAGCCCTGCGCGGCCCAGGCGTCCGGTCGGCGGAGCCGGCAGCGCGCCGGGCCGGTGGTGCGCAGGGTGATCCCGGCGGTGACCGGGACCTCGGTGTCCACGGCCTCGAACTCGTAGGCCCGCAGGATCATCGCCAGCGCGATCACCGACTCCAGCATCGAGAAGTGCTGCCCGATGCAGGCGCGCGGACCCCCGCCGAAGGGGAACCAGGCGTAGCGCGGCCGGGCCGCTTCCGCCTCCGGGGTGAATCGGTCGGGGTCGAAGCGCTCCGGGTCCGGCCAGTACCGGGGGTGGCGGTGCGTCACCCAGGGGGCGAGGATCACGTCCGCCCCCGCCGGGACGGCGTGCCCGTCGATCTCGCAGGCCGCGACCGCGCGCCGCCCGATGGCCGGGGCCGCCGGGTACAGCCGCATCGCCTCCTTGAGCACCTGCGTGAGGTACGGGAGCCGGTCGAGGTCGGCGGCTCCCGGCGTACGGTCGCCCAGGACGCGGGAGACCTCCTCGCGGGCCCGGCTCTGCGACTCGGGGTGGCGGGCCAGCAGGTGCAGGGAGAAGGCGAGCGAGGTGGCGGTCGTCTCGTGCCCGGCGAGCAGGAAGATCAGCACCTGCTCGCGCAGCTCGGTGGCGTCGAACTCCCCGTCGTCCGTGCTCGTGGCGGCGGCGAGCAGGCTCAGCAGGTCCTCGCCCTCTTCGGCCGGGCCGCGGCCGCGCCGCGCGGCGATGATCTTGTCGCAGGCGGCGTACAGCTCGTCCATCGCGGCGGCCGCCCGCCGGTTGGCCGGGGTGGGCCAGCTGCGCGGGATGTTGACGGGGGAGTAGCCCCGGCGCAGCGCGTACTGCGTGATGACCGGAAAACACCGGTCCACGACGTCGACGGTGGTGTCCACGTCCGTGCCGAACAGGATCCGGGCGACCGCGCGCAGGGCGAGGTGCATCATCTCGTCGGAGACGTCGACGACCCCGTCCGGCGCCTGTGTCCAGGCGGCGATGGTCGACCGGGTCTCGGCGGCGACCGCGTCCGCGTACCCGTCCACCCGGCGCTTGGTGAACAGCGGCTGGACCAGCCGCCGCTGGCGCAGGTAGTCCTCGTCCTGGCTGGTCAGCAGGCCGTTGCCGAAGGCGTCCCGGATCTCCTGGTAGAAGGGGTTGTCCTTGCGGAAGTTGGCCGCCTGGGCCGCCAGGACCTGCTGGACGCCCTCGGCGGAGAAGACGCAGTGGAGCTCGGCGCGCAGTCCGGGCGGCCCCGCGGTGATCCGGACGACGTCACCGTGCTCGTGCAGGGCGCGCAGATAGGTGCCGATCGAGTCCGATCTCAGGTCGAAGAGCGACCCGAGCACCGGCACCCCCGCAAGCCCGGGGACCGCCGCACCGGTGCCCGTGTCCGAATCCACTGCCATGGCCGCCCCCTTGACGCCGTACGAACTCCCGATTGTGCCGGGTCGCCGGTGCGGGGGCGGCCTGCCGTACCGGATCCGGCCGGTTCCGGCCGGTTCCGGATCACCTTCCGGCCACTAGATGTCGCGGAAGATCTCGATCTGGGCGCCGACCGAGTTGAGGCGTTCCGCCAGTTCCTCGTAGCCGCGGTTGATGACGTAGACGTTGCGCAGGACCGAGGTGCCCTCGGCCGCCATCATCGCGAGGAGGACCACCACCGCCGGGCGCAGGGCCGGCGGGCACATCATTTCCGCCGCGCGCCAGCGGGTGGGGCCCTCGACCAGGACGCGGTGGGGGTCCAGGAGCTGGAGGCGGCCGCCGAGGCGGTTGAGGTCGGTCAGGTAGATCGCCCGGTTGTCGTACACCCAGTCGTGGATCAGGGTCTGGCCCTGGGCCACCGCGGCGATGGCCGCGAAGAACGGGACGTTGTCGATGTTCAGCCCGGGGAACGGCATCGGGTGGATCTTGTCGATCGGCGCCTCGAGCTTCGACGGGCGGACCGTCAGGTCCACCAGGCGGGTGCGGCCGTTGTCGGCGCAGTACTCCGCCGAGCGGTCGTGGTCGAGGCCCATCTCCTCCAGGACCGCGAGCTCGATCTCCATGAACTCGATCGGCACCCGGCGGATGGTCAGCTCGGACTCCGTGACCACCGCGGCGGCGAGCAGGCTCATCGCCTCGACCGGGTCCTCGGAGGGGGAGTAGTCCACGTCCACGTCGATGTTCGGTACGCCGTGCACCGTCAGCGTGGTGGTGCCGATGCCCTCGAGCTTTACGCCCAGCGCCTCCAGGAAGAAGCACAGGTCCTGGACCATGTAGTTGGAGGAGGCGTTGCGGATGACGGTGACGCCGTCGTGCCGGGCGGCGGCCAGCAGCGCGTTCTCGGTGACCGTGTCCCCGCGCTCGGTCAGCACGATCGGGCGGCCGGGGGAGACCCCCGCCTCGACCTGCGCGTGGTAGATGCCCTCCGTCGCGGTGATGTCCAGGCCGAAGCGGCGCAGGGCGATCATGTGCGGCTCGATGGTGCGGGTACCGAGGTCGCAGCCGCCCGCGTACGGCAGCCGGAAGCGGTCCATCCGGTGCAGCAGGGGGCCGAGGAACATGATGATGCTGCGGGTGCGGCGGGCCGCGTCCGCGTCCATGGCGTCCATGTCGAGGCGGGCCGGCGGGACGATCTCCAGGTCCACGCCGTCGTTGATCCAGCGGGTGCGGACGCCGATGGAGTTCAGGACCTCCAGGAGGCGGTAGACCTCTTCGATGCGGGCCACGCGCCGGAGCACCGTGCGGCCCTTGTTGAGGAGGGAGGCGCACAGCAGCGCGACACACGCGTTCTTGCTCGTCTTGACGTCGATCGCACCGGACAGCCGGCGCCCGCCGACGACGCGCAGGTGCATCGGGCCGGCGTAGCCGAGGGAGACGATCTCGCTGTCGAGCGCTTCGCCGATCCGGGCGATCATCTCAAGGCTGATGTTTTGGTTGCCGCGCTCGATCCGGTTCACCGCGCTCTGGCTGGTTCCGAGCGCATCGGCGAGCTGACTCTGTGTCCAGCCCCGGTGCTGCCGGGCGTCACGGATGAGCTTGCCGATGCGTACGAGGTAGTCGTCTGCCATGGCTGCACCGTATCTCAGATATGAGATTCCGCTCGCGCGGGGTACGCCGTACGGGTGTTACCCGCCGTCAGCTCCCATGGTGGCGTCGGCGTGCGCGTGGTGTTCGACGAGGCGGCCGAGGAGCCGGGTGAGCTGCTCGCGCTCGGTGGCGGACAAAGGGGACAGAAGCTCCTCCTGGGCCGCGGTGAGGAGTTGCTCCAGCTTGCACAGTCTGCGCAGGCCGAGCGGTGTGAGGGTGATGACGTTGCGCCGGCGGTCGGCGGGGTCGGGGGTCCGCTCGACCAGCTCGCGCTCGGCGAGTTCGTTGATGACGGCGACCAGGTCGCTGCGGTGGATGCCGGTGCGGCCGCTCAGCGCGGCCTGGCTCGCGGGCCCGAACTCCTCCAGGGCGACCAGCGCCGCGTAATGCCATTTGCGGGCATCTGCCCCGTTCAGTCCCTCGGCCACCAGCCGTTGGGCGTGCGCCGAGGCCTGGCCCAGCAGTCGGCTCGGCAGCTCCCGCAGTCGCGCCGGAACGGCGGCCCGTCCCTCATCCGTGGTCATGCCGCGAGTCTATCCATTGCGTTGGTGGCACTAACGGTATAACTTCGTTCGTGGCACTAACGTTAGTGTCACGAACGATAAACGGAGAGGGGCCCGCCATGGCCACGATCGACGTACTCGACTCGACCATGTACTACGAGGAGCTCGGCGCGGGCGGCGGCGAAGGCGGCCGGGGCGCCGGCTCCGTCCCCTTCGTGTTCCTGCACGGAAACCCCACCTCCTCCCACCTCTGGCGCGGCGTACTGCCCCGCATCGAGGGTGCGGAGCAGGGCCGGGTGCGCGTCCTCGCCCCGGACCTCATCGGCATGGGCCGCTCCGGCAAGCCCGGCGGCGCGTACCGCTTCGAGGACCACGCGCGCTACCTGGACGCCTGGTTCGACGCGCTCGGTCTGGACCGGGTCGTCCTCGTCGGCCAGGACTGGGGCGGGGCGCTCGCCTTCGACTGGGCGGCCCGGCACCCGGGGCGGGTCCGCGGCGTCGCCTTCATGGAAACGATCCTGCGGCCGATGACCTGGGAGGAGTACCCCGCCGCCGCCCGCGCCCGGTTCGAGGCGATGCGTATGCCGGGGGTGGGGGAGGAGATGGTCCTGGACCGGAACCTCTTCATCGAGGACAGCATCCGCCGAACGGTCCTGAACCCGATGAGCGAAGCCGACCGGGCCGTCTATGCCGCCCCCTACCCCACCCGCGAGAGCCGGCTGCCGATGCTCCAGTGGGCCCGGTCGATGCCGCTCGGGGGCGAACCCGCCGATGTGGTCGCGCGCGTCGAGGAGTACGGCGCCTGGCTGTCGGTCAGCCCCGAAGTGCCCAAACTGCTGCTCACCTTCGACGGCTCGCCCGCGCTGATGGTCGGCCCCGAACAGGCCGCCTGGTGCGAGGAGAACATCTCGGCACTGGAGAGCGAGTACTGCGGCGCCGCCGCCCACCTGTGCCCGGAAGACCGGCCGCAGGAGATCGCCGCCGCCGTCAACTCCTGGGCGGCCCGCCACGGCCTCGCCGACTGAACCCCGGGACCGCGCCGGCCGCGCTCTGCCCCCGCGCCGCTACCGCTCCCCGGCCGACTTGTGCAGGTGCTCGGCGAGCGTCTGGAAGACGAAGAAGTTCGGGATCTCGCTCACCTTCGCGCGCGCCATGGCCCGGCGCCGCCCCTTGAGCGTGATCCTGACCCACCCGCCCGCGACGTGGACCGCCTCGACCCGGTCCCACGCGGCCGGCCTCTCACGCGCCGTCACCGCCTCCCGGCTCAGGGAGAACGCGCCGAAGGCCACCGCCCGGCCCTCGTGGACCGCAGCCAGTGCCCCGGGCAGCCGGGCCGCCGTCACGGCCTCCTGGAGCGCGGGGCCCCACCGGTCCGCGTCCGGCGCGATCCGGCCGGGCAGCAGGACCGAGCCGTCGGGACGGGTCAGCCGGTACGCGTGGGTCGTGTGGGTGTACGCCCCGTTGTAGAAGTGCCGTACGACGTTCTGGCACACCGAGAGCGCGTCCCAGCGGCACGCTTCGGCCTCGCCGTCGGGCCCCGCGACGACCAGCCCCCGCTCGAAGAAGTGCAGCCGCGTGCGCCCCCGGCCCGAGATGCGTGCGGCCAGCGAGCGCATCCCCAGCGCCGCGGCGATCGCGCCCCCGGCCATCGAGCCCCCGGCGACGGAGGTGTCGTACGACGCCGTGTGGACACCGAGGCCCGCCTGCTCCGCCGCCGCCCGGACCTGCGCCGTGCCGGCGCCCTGCCCGTCCTGCGGATCCACCGCGACCAGCTCGGCGCCGCCCCCCGACGGCGCCGGGCCGGTCGCGGCCATCCGCGCCCTGGGCCCCGTACCGGGGTACTGGGCCCAGACGTTCATCAGTCCGCTGCCGTCGATCTCGAAGGTGACCTCGACGCGCGGGGCGCCCCGACGTCCGCCGGGCGGCGGTCCGGCCAGCTCGATCGTGCCCAGCAGCTCGTTGTCCGCGGCCTCGGCCTGCTCGCCCTGGTAGACGCGGAAGGCCAGGGGCCCGCTCCCGGTGCGGGCGAAGAGCATGGAGCACTTGGCCGGAAGGGTGGTGTTGCGCTCGACGACCCGCGTCATGGCGCCGCCCGCGGTCTCCACGCCCAGCGACTTGCAGGTGGCGTCGAGCAGCAGGGCGTCCCGGCGCGCCTGCGTGAGGACCGCGGCCTGGATCGCGGCCCCGCTCACGGCGCCTTCGTCCCCGTACGCCCCCCGGACCGGCTCCAGCCCGCCGGTCAGCTCGCGTACGAGGTTCACGAAGGCGGGCATCCGGGTCGCGCCGCCGGCCAGCACGACGTGGTCGATCTCACCCAGCGCGATGCCCGCGTCCCTGACGACCTGGTAGAACACGGGCGCGCAGCGCTCCAGGAGCCCGCTCGTCAGCCGTTCGAACTCGACGCGGGTCAGCCGCTCCTCCAGGTGCAGCGGGCCGTCGGCCGAGGCGGCGATGAACGGCAGGCTGACGGTGGTCTCCGAGGCCGAGGAGAGGTCGGTCTTCGCCTGCTCGGCCGCCTCGCGCAGCCGCCGCGCCGCCGCCTCGTCCCCGTACAGGTCCACCCCGTGCAAGGCGCGGAACCGCGCGGCGAGCCGGTCGGCCACGGCCAGGTCCCAGTCGCCCCCGCCCAGGCCGCAGTCTCCGGCGCCGGCCTTGACCTCGGCGACGACCTCGCCGCCGCCGGCCCGGCCGGCCTCCATCAGGCACACGTCGAAGCTGCCGGCGCCCAGCCGGACCACGAGCACGGTCTCGTCCGCACCGGCCCTGCCCGCCCCGTACGCCAGGCCCACCGCGGCGGGCTCGCTGACGACGCGCAGCACCGTGAGGCCCGCGAGCGCCCCGGCCTCCCGGGTGGCTTGTCGCTGCGCCTCGCCGAAGTCGGCCGGAACGGTGATCACCGCCTCGGTCACCGGCTCGCCGAGGCGGGCCTCGGCGTCGCTCTTCAGCCGGCCGAGCAGGAGCGCGGCGATCCGCTGCGCGGTGTACGTCTCCCCGTCGACCCGCACGGTCCAGTCGGTGCCCAGGCGCCGCCTGACCGCGTGGACGGTGCGCCCGGGATTGGTGACGGCCTGGCGCCGGGCGGCCTCGCCGACCAGGACCTCGCCGTCGGTGGCGAAGGCGACCACGGAGGGGATGGCCAGGGAGCCCCCGCGGCCCCCGCTCCCGTCGGGGACGAACACGGCGCAGCGGTCCGTACCCAGGTCGATCCCCACCGCACGTGCCACAGCAGCCCCCTGACGCGGAACTCCGACCCCCCGGGGCTCCTCGGAGCAGGATAGGGAGCGCGGCGGTGTGCACGAAGGGGCGTACGGGTGCTCGGGGCCCGGCGTGTTCGCGCCGTGTGCGCCGGTCGCCGAGGTGCGAACGGGTCCGCGCGCGTACCCGCGGGGTCCCGCCCGGGCGCCCGTGACGGATGGCCCGACGGGTCCGCGCCTCGTCCGCGGCGCGGACATGTACTAGAGTTATCTCGACATCGAGATATCTGCCCAAGACGTACCGCAGCCGTCCCGCTGGTAAGGGTGACCTAACTTAGCCTCACCTTAGCGGATAGGCCAGAGTGCCTCGCGGCAGGATTGCGGTAAAAGCGCGAATTCATGCATGAAGGAGACTGTCGTGTCGGCGAACAGCTTCGACGCCCGCAGCACGCTGCAGGTGGGCGACGAGTCGTACGAGATCTTCAAGCTGGACAAGGTCGAGGGCTCCGCCCGCCTTCCCTACAGCCTGAAGGTGCTGCTGGAGAACCTGCTCCGTACCGAGGACGGCGCGAACATCACCGCCGACCACATCCGGTCGCTCGGCAACTGGGACTCGCAGGCCCAGCCCAGCGAGGAGATCCAGTTCACGCCGGCTCGCGTGATCATGCAGGACTTCACCGGCGTGCCCTGCGTCGTGGACCTCGCCACCATGCGTGAGGCCGTGAAGGCGCTCGGCGGCGACCCGGCGAAGATCAACCCGCTCTCGCCCGCCGAGATGGTGATCGACCACTCGGTCATCGCCGACAAGTTCGGCACGAAGGACGCCTTCGCGCAGAACGTCGAGCTGGAGTACGGCCGCAACAAGGAGCGCTACCAGTTCCTGCGCTGGGGCCAGACCGCCTTCGACGACTTCAAGGTCGTCCCGCCGGGCACCGGCATCGTCCACCAGGTCAACATCGAGCACCTGGCCCGCACGGTCATGGTCCGTAATGGCCAGGCGTACCCCGACACCCTCGTCGGCACCGACTCGCACACCACCATGGTCAACGGCCTGGGCGTGCTGGGCTGGGGCGTCGGCGGCATCGAGGCCGAGGCCGCGATGCTCGGCCAGCCGGTCTCCATGCTGATCCCGCGCGTCGTGGGCTTCAAGCTGACCGGCGAGCTGCCGGCCGGCACCACCGCCACCGACCTCGTGCTGACGATCACCGAGATGCTCCGCAAGCACGGCGTCGTCGGCAAGTTCGTCGAGTTCTACGGTGAGGGCGTCGCCGCCACCTCCCTCGCGAACCGCGCCACCATCGGCAACATGTCGCCGGAGTTCGGCTCCACCGCCGCGATCTTCCCGATCGACGACGAGACCCTGAAGTACCTGCGCCTGACCGGCCGCGACGCCCAGCAGGTCGCGCTCGTCGAGGCGTACGCCAAGGCCCAGGGCCTGTGGCTGGACCCGGCCGCCGAGCCGGACTTCTCCGAGAAGCTGGAGCTCGACCTCTCCACGGTCGTCCCCTCCATCGCCGGCCCGAAGCGTCCGCAGGACCGCATCGTCCTCGCGAACGCCGCGCAGCAGTTCGCCCAGGACGTGCGCAACTACGTCGACGACGCCGACGAGGCGGGCAAGGAGTCCTTCCCGGCCTCCGACGCCCCGGCGAACCACCCGAACGGTGGCCCGTCGAAGCCCACCCTGGTCACCCTGGCCGACGGCTCCTCCTTCGAGATCGACCACGGCGCCGTCACCGTCGCCGCGATCACCTCGTGCACCAACACCTCGAACCCCTACGTCATGGTGGCCGCGGCCCTCGTGGCCAAGAAGGCGGTCGAGAAGGGTCTGACCCGCAAGCCCTGGGTCAAGACCACCCTGGCCCCGGGCTCGAAGGTCGTCACCGACTACTTCGACAAGGCCGGCCTCACCCCGTACCTCGACAAGATGGGCTTCAACCTCGTCGGGTACGGCTGCACCACCTGCATCGGCAACTCCGGTCCGCTGGACGAGGAGATCTCGAAGGCGATCAACGAGCACGACCTCGCGGTCACCTCGGTTCTCTCCGGCAACCGCAACTTCGAGGGCCGGATCAACCCCGACGTCAAGATGAACTACCTGGCCTCCCCGCCGCTGGTCGTCGCGTACGCCATCGCGGGGTCCATGAAGGTGGACATCACCACGGACGCCATCGGTACCGACACCGACGGCAAGCCGGTCTTCCTCAAGGACATCTGGCCCTCCGAGGCCGAGGTCAACGACGTCGTGGCGAACGCCATCGGCGAGGACATGTTCAACAAGTCCTACCAGGACGTCTTCGCGGGCGATGCCCAGTGGCAGGCGCTGTCGATCCCGACCGGCAACACGTTCGAGTGGGACCCGCAGTCCACCTACGTCCGCAAGCCCCCTTACTTCGAGGGCATGACGATGGAGACCACCCCGGTCTCCGACATCGCCGGCGCGCGCGTGCTGGCGAAGCTGGGCGACTCGGTCACCACCGACCACATCTCCCCGGCCGGTGCGATCAAGGCCGACACCCCGGCCGGCAAGTACCTCACGGAGCACGGCGTCGAGCGCCGCGACTTCAACTCGTACGGTTCCCGCCGCGGCAACCACGAGGTCATGATCCGCGGTACGTTCGCCAACATCCGCCTGCGCAACCAGATCGCGCCGGGCACCGAGGGCGGCTTCACCCGCGACTTCACCGCCGACGGCGCGCCGGTCGCGTTCATTTACGACGCCTCGCAGAACTACCAGGCCGCCGGCATCCCGCTGGTCATCCTGGCGGGCAAGGAGTACGGCTCGGGCTCGTCCCGCGACTGGGCGGCCAAGGGCACCGCGCTGCTCGGCGTCAAGGCCGTCATCGCCGAGTCCTACGAGCGCATCCACCGCTCCAACCTGATCGGCATGGGCGTCCTGCCCCTGCAGTTCCCCGAGGGCGCCACGGCGGCCTCCCTGGGCCTCACCGGCGAGGAGACCTTCGCCTTCACCGGTGTGGAGGAGCTGAACAACGGCACCACCCCGCGCACCGTCAAGGTCACCACCGACACCGGTGTGGAGTTCGACGCGGTCGTCCGCATCGACACGCCGGGTGAGGCGGACTACTACCGCAACGGCGGCATCATGCAGTACGTGCTCCGCAACCTCATCCGCGGCTAAGGGCGCGCCAAGCGGAGTCCGTCTCCGCTTCTCGGCACCATAGGGCCGTATCCCCGTCAAGGGGATACGGCCCTTCCGCTTTTCTCGATGGCGGTGCCAGGTGACGGACAGGTCTCAACTCGGAAAAGCTGGCGGTCATCCTTGTGCGCGATCTTGCTCAGGTAAGCGGAAGTGGACTATACCTGTGCCCGTCCAGGTCGCCTCGGTATGAGCGGCCCCGGACCGGGAGGACGGCGGGGAGCTGCGGCGTTGTCCGCGTGCACGGCAACTGCCGTGTTTTCCCGTCTCCTTCACACTTCTGACGAAGGCGAGGACATGAGCATGGCATCAACCGGTGAGGGCCTCGGCCGCCGTGATCTGATCAAGCGCTCCGCGGCACTCGGACTGATCACCGTGCCGACGATGAGCTTCCTGTCCGCCTGTGCCTCCGGGGGCGAGGAGTCCTCCACGAAGGGCCCCGACAAGGGGGTCGTGACCAAGGAGAACCCCTTCGGCGTCGCGAAGGGCGGCAAGCTGGACGTCGTCGTCTTCAAGGGCGGCTTCGGCGACGACTACGCGAAGGCCTGGGAGGCCGCCTTCGACAAGAAGTGGGGCACCACCAGCGCGCACCTGGGCACCCAGGAGATCACCGCGAAGCTCCAGCCCCGCTTCAACGGCGGCAACCCGCCGGACGTCGTCGACGACGCCGGCGCCCAGCAGATCAAGCTCGACGTGCTCGTCAAGGGCGGTCAGCTCGCCGACCTCGCCGCGGTGCTCGACGCCCCCTCGCTCGACGATCCGGCCAAGAAGGTGCGCGACACCCTCATCGCCGGGACCGTGGAACAGGGCACCCAGGGCGGCAAGTTCGTCGCCCTGAACTACGTCTACACCGTCTTCGGTTTCTGGTACTCCGGCAAGCTGTTCAAGGACAAGGGCTGGACGGCGCCGAAGACCTGGGACGAGTTCCTCGCGGTCTGCACCAAGGCCAAGGAAGCGGGCATCGGCGGCCTCGCCCACCAGGGCAAGTACCCGTACTACATCAACGTCGTCATCATGGACCTGATCGCCAAGAAGGGCGGTCTGGACGCGATGAAGGCGATCGACAACCTGGAGCCCAACGCCTTCGCGGACAACCCGGCGGCCCTCGCAGCCGTCGAGGCGGTCTACGAGGTGGTCGAGAAGGGCCTGCTGATGCCGGGCACCAACGGCCTCACCCACACGGAGTCCCAGACCGCCTGGAACCAGTACAAGGCCGTCTTCATCCCCTCCGGCTCCTGGCTGGAGAACGAGCAGCTGAAGCAGACCCCGGAGGACTTCGACATGAAGTTCCTGCCGGTCCCCCTGCTCGCGGACAGCAAGCTCCCCTTCGAGGCCATCCGGGCCGGCGCCGGCGAGCCGTTCATCGTCCCGGAGAAGGCCGCCAACAAGGCCGGAGGCATGGAGTTCCTCCGTTCGATGCTGTCCCGCGAATGGTCGACGATCTTCGCCCAGCAGGCCAACTCGCTCACCGTCGTCAAGGACGGGGTGGACCCCAAGGTCAAGCTGCGGCCGGGCACGCAGTCGGCGGTGGAGTCGCTCAAGAGCGCCGGTGACAACACCTTCAACTACCTGTACACCGAGTGGTACAGCGAGATGGGCACGGAGATCGAGAACGCGTCCAATGAGCTGATGGCGCAGCGGATCCAGCCAAAGGAATGGATCAAGCGGGCCCAGGCTGCGGTAGACAAGGCGGCCAAGGACCCGAACGCGAAGAACAACCACCGCAGCTGACGCCGCGTCCACCGGTCACCCGGCAATACCAGGGACGGACACCATGAGCCACGTAGCCCAGGGGAGAGGGAAGGGCGGCTTCATCGCCGGCTTCCTCATCGCGCCACTCGCATTGTATTTGACCTTCGTCATCTGGCCGTACGTTCAGACGTTCGGCTATTCCTTCACCAACTGGACAGGCCAGTCGCCGACCTTCGATTTCGTCGGCCTGGACAACTATTCGGCGTTGCTGAAGGACGAGGTCTTCCGCGGCGCACTGTGGCACAACCTGCTGCTCCTGGTGTTCGGCCCGGTGATCACCATCCTGCTGGCCCTCTTCTTCGCCTTCATGGTGAACGCGGGAGGGCGCAGCGGGGCCGGCGGAGTGCAGGGAGTCGCGGGCTCGCGCGTCTACAAGATCGTCTACTTCTTCCCGCAGGTCCTCTCCCTCGCGATCCTCGCCGTGCTCTTCGGCGCGGTCTACCGCAGCGACGAGGGCGGTCTGCTCAACGGCTTCCTCATCAAGCTCGGCCTGGTCGACGCGCAGCACCCCGTCGAATGGCTCAACGAGCCCAAGTTCGTCGTATGGTGCCTGCTGTTCGTGGTCGTCTGGTCCGGCGTCGGCTTCTACCTCGTCCTCTTCTCCGCGGCCATGCAGTCCGTCCCCAAGGACATCTACGAGGCCGCACTACTCGACGGCGCCGGACGCGCCCAGACCTTCTTCAAGGTCACCCTGCCGCTGCTGTGGGATTCTGTGCAGACCGCCGCGGTCTATCTGGGCATCGCCGCGATGGACATGTTCGTGCTGGTGTCGACCATGACGTCGGGCCAGTTCGGCGGCGGTCCCGACCACCACAGCGAGGTCATGGCCACGGTGCTGATGCGCAACTTCCTGTACTTCGGCAAGAGCGGTTACGCCTGTGCCATGGGCGTGGTCATGCTCGTCCTGACCATGATCCTCTCCGTCATCACGCTGCGCGCCACCCGCCGCGAGCGCATCGAGTTCTGAGCGGGAGACCATCATGACCACAGTGATCAAGGCTCCGGGCGAAAAGTCCGCGGAGCGGTCCGGCGGAGCCGGACGGGCGAAGGAGCGGGAGAGCCGCCGCTCCGAGGGCATGGTCCTCAACGTCTTCTCGCACGGGTTCCTCGCCCTCTGGGCGATACTGATCGTGCTGCCCCTGATCTGGCTCGTCCTCGGATCCTTCAAGACCGACGCGCAGATCGGCGGCTCGGCCCTGAGCTGGCCCTCCAACTGGCACTTCGACGCCTTTTCGCGGGCCTGGACCAAGGGCATCGGCGGCTACTTCGCCCACACGCTGATCGTGCTGGTGTTCTCGGTGCCGCTGACCATGCTGCTCGGCTCGATGGCCGCGTACGTACTGGCCCGCTACCCCTTCAAGGGCAACCGGCCCGTCTACTACTTCTTCGTCAGCGGGGCCATGTTCCCCGTCTTCCTGGCGCTCGTGCCGCTGTTCTTCATGGTCAAGCGCTTCGACATGCTGAACACCTACCAGGGCCTGATCCTGGTGTACGTCGCCTACTCGATGCCCTTCACCGTCTTCTTCATGCACTCCTTCTTCAGGACGCTGCCCACGGCGATCCACGAGGCGGCGGTCATCGACGGGGCCTCCGACACCCGGATCTTCTTCCAGGTGATGCTGCCGATGGCCAAGCCCGGCCTGATCAGCGTCGGGATATTCAATGTCCTGGGCCAGTGGAACCAGTACATCCTGCCCGCCGTGCTCATGCAGCCGCAGACGAGCTCGGACCCCGAGCGCTACATGCTCACCCAGGGCCTCATCCAGCTCCAGCAGCAGATGGGGTACGAGACGGACCTGCCGGTGCTGTTCGCCGGCGCCACCATCGCGATCATCCCGATGCTCGCCGTCTACCTGTCCTTCCAGCGCCAGATCCAGGCCGGCCTGACCTCCGCCACCCTCAAGTAGGGTCGGGCACGACCGACCAGCTGACCGCCGATACCGAGGGGTCGAGCGAGAGGTTGCTGACCGCTTCCTCCAGCGCCCGGCCCCCCTCTCCCTCGGCGGTCAGCAGCGCCGACACCGTCACCAGGCCGTCCTTCGGGCCGTCCTGGCTGCGGATCGAGCGCAGCTGGTAGCCCGGCCGGCCCAGCGCGTCGACCACCCGGTGGCGGATGTGAGCCTCCTCCGCCTCCAGGCACACCGCCTCGAAGTGGACGTCGGTGGCCACCTCGGCCCCGCCGCGCGGCTCGCGGTCCATGCGCCGACCCAGCGGGCGCAGCAGGAGGTTGGCCCCCACCACCCCCACCGTCCCGAAGGCGGCCAGGACGAACAGGCCCACGCCGGCCAGGCAGCCCACCGCCGCCGAACACCACAGGGTGGCCGCCGTGTTCAGGCCCCGCACGCTCAGCCCGTCACGCATGATCACCCCGGCTCCGAGGAAACCGATCCCGGAGACGATCTGCGCCGCGACCCGCGAGCCGTCGTAGTTCACCTCCGAGACCGTGCTCAGGAACCCGTACTGCGAGAGCAGCACGAACAGCGCGGCGCCACCCGCCACCAGGGCGTTCGTACGCAGCCCCGCCATCCGGGCGCGCCACTGCCGTTCCAGGCCGATCGCCGCCCCGAACCCGAGCGCGGCGGCCAGGTGCCCGGCCATCTCCCATTCCGTGAGAAGCGTCATCGGCCTTTCTCCTTCCTCCGCAGGGTTCTCACAGCCAGGTGTTGAACGTGCGGATGTACCAGGTCTTCACGAGCTGGGTGAGCGTGCAGTACGCGAGGAGCACGCCGATCAGCCACGGGAAGTAGCTCGCCGGCAGGGCCACGAAGCCCAGCGAGGAAGCCAGCGGCGAGAAGGGCAGGTAGAGCCCGGTCAGCACCGCGAGGATCGTCATCACCATCACCGGCCAGGAGGCCCGCGACTGGATGAAGGGGATCTTGCGGGTGCGGATCATGTGGACGACCAGGGTCTGCGAGAGCAGGCCCTCGACGAACCAGCCGGACTGGAAGAGCGCTTGGCCGGCCTCGTTGTCGGCGGCGAAGACGTTCCACATGATCAGGAACATCGCGATGTCGAAGAGGGAACTGACGGGGCCGATGGTCACCATGAAGCGCAGGATGCCCTTGGCGTCCCAGTTCCGCGGCTTGCGCAGGTACTCCTCGTCCATCCGGTCCCACGGCGTCGCCAGCTGGGCGATGTCGTAGACCAGGTTCTGCACCAGCAGCATGATCGCGAGCATCGGCTGGAAGGGGAGGAACGCGCTCGCCACCAGCACCGAGAAGACGTTGCCGAAGTTCGACGACGCCGTCATCTTGATGTACTTGATCGTGTTGCCGAAGGTGGTCCGGCCCTGGATGACGCCCTGCTCCAGGACGGTCAGGTCCTTCTCCAGCAGGATGATGTCGGCGGACTCCTTGGCGATGTCGACGGCGGTGTCGACCGAGATGCCGACATCGGCGTCCCGCAGCGCCGCCGCGTCGTTGATGCCGTCCCCGAGGAAGCCGACGGTGTGCCCGTCCGCCTGCAGGGCCCGTACGATGCGGGCCTTCTGGACCGGGTTGACCTTGGCGAAGACCGTCGTACGGGCGGCCAGCGCGCGCAGCGCCGCGTCCTCGAGGGCGTCGGTCTCCGAGCCCGAGACCACGTGGCCCACGTCGATGCCGACGTCCGCGCACACCCGGGCGGCGACGAGCTCGTTGTCGCCGGTCACCACCTTCACCGCGATGCCCTTGTCGGCCAGGCCCCGCAGGGCCGCGGCGGCGTCGGCCTTCGGCGGGTCGAGGAAGGCGAGGAAGCCGATCAGGGTCAGCTGCTCCTCGTCGGCGACCGTGTAGGTGTCGCGCGCGCTGCGGACGGTGCGGGTGGCGACGGCCAGGACGCGCAGGCCCTGGCGGTTGTTGTCCTCGGCGATGCGGGTGACGTGCCAGCGCAGCTGCTCGGTCAGTTCGACCTTCTTGCCGCGGTCCGTCATGTGCGTGCAGAGGGCCAGGACCTCTTCCACGGCGCCCTTGGTGATCATGACGTGCTCGGGGCGGCCGAGTTCGCCCACCATGCTGTTGCGGTTGAGGACCACGGACATCCGGCGCCGGGCGAAGTCGAAGGGGATCTCGTCGACCATCGAGAACCGTGCGTCGACGACAACCTCCTCGGCCTCGCCCACGCGGTCGATGACCGCCTGGTCCATCAGGTTCTTCAGGCCGGTCTGGAAGCGCGAGTTGAGGTAGCCGTACTCCAGGACCTCGTTGTCCTCGTTGCCGTGCACGTCCAGGTAGCGGTCCAGGACGATCCGGTCCTCGGTGAGGGTGCCGGTCTTGTCGGTGCACAGCACATCCATGGCGCCCAGGTTCTGGATCGCGTTGAGCCGCTTGACGACGACCTTGCGCTTGGACATGGCCACGGCGCCGCGCGCCAGGTTGGCGGAGACGACCATCGGCAGCATCTCGGGGGTCAGGCCGACCGCGACGGCGATGCCGAAGAGGAGGGCCTCGTCCCAGTCGCCCTTGGTGAAGCCGTTGACCATGAAGACGACCGGGACCATCACCAGCATGAAGCGGATCAGCAGGAAGCTGACCTTGCGCACGCCGGTGTCGAAGTTGGTCTGCGGGCGCTCGCCGACCAGCGAACCGGCCATCGAGCCGAAGTAGGTGTCGGAGCCGGTGGCGACGACGACTCCGGTGGCGGTGCCGGAGGTGACCGAGGTGCCCATGAGGCAGATGTTGTCGGCCTCGACGGGGTCCGTGGTCTCGCACTGGCCGAGGTCGTCCGCCCGGGTGTCGGCCTTGGCGACGGGCAGGGACTCGCCGGACAGCGCGGCCTGGCCGACCATCAGGTCCTTGGAGGTGATGAGCCGCAGGTCGGCCGGGATCAGGTCGCCGGCGGCCAGCTTGACCAGGTCGCCCGGGACCACCTGGTCCATGGGCACTTCGAAGGCGGTCGGGCCCGAGCCGCTGCCGGCCCGGCGAAGCACCGCGCAGGTGGTGGTGACGAGCTTCTTCAGCGCCTCGGCGGCCCGGCCCGAGCGGTACTCCTGCCAAAAGCGCAGCAGTCCGCTGATCGCCACCATCACGGAGAGGATGATGACGCCCTCGTCCGCGGGGTCCTGCCAGAACATGATCGCGGCCAGGAAGACCAGGACGGCGATGAAGGGGTTGCAGTACGCCTTCGCGAGCTGGACGAACCAGAGGGGGGCGCGCTGCCGGGCGACGGCGTTGGGGCCGTGCCGCTCCAGGCGCAGGGCGGCCTCGGCGTGGGTGAGGCCGTTGCGGGAGGTGTCCACGTCCTGAAGGACCTGGACGCCCGGGCGGGCGCTGATCGAGACGAGGCGCTCGCCGACGAGCCGGGTACAGGTCTCCAGCTCGGCGGCCTTGCGCTCGCGGCGGTTGCGGCCCGGCGGTGCGAGCTTCGTCGGGGTACGTGGGGTGAGCATGGTCATGACGGCTGCCTCCCTCCACGGCATCCGGGCAGCACGAAGCCGCGCGGTCACGTGGAGTGGTCACGGGTCGGCGCACGGGGGCCCGCGAGGGCCGCGGCGCGCACGCCGATGGGCATGGATGACGCACGGCCCGGCGCGGGGGTCGGGGCGTGCGGAAGGGATCGCGAAGATGAATGCAGGAAGCGGCGCGGCGGCGGGGAGCCGCGGCCGGGCGCACACTCGAAGAAAGGGTCAGCCGGTCAGAAAGGGTCTGAGCTGGTCAGCCGACGAGAGCGCTGCAAGGACTTCGATCGGGACTCATCCCGAACACCTCCTTGCGTAGCGCGGTCATTGCGGGGCGCCCGGTCCGGCCGGAAGGCCGCAGAGGATCGGCGCCTCAGCGACCGTAGCACGATCTTCCGAGACCCTCCCTCCTCCTTTTGACCGGTTGTGGCCGATTCGTGCAGCGTCAGCCTCTTGACGTCGCGATGAGCAAAGGCTCGACTTAAGGTTCACAAGTTGGAGAGACGCCGGGGTCTCGGAGCACGCAGCCGCGACGGCCCGGCCGGGGGGCGACGGCTGGCCGTCGCTTATGGGCAGGAGTGGATGAGTCGTGCAGACTCCCGGATCGCAGTCCTCGCTGCATCGCGCGAACCTCGAACGGGTCGTACGCGCGGTGCGGCTGGCGGGTTCGCTGACCCAGGCGGAGATCGCCCGTACCACCGGACTGTCGGCGGCCACGGTCTCCAACATCGTCCGGGAGCTCAAGGAGGGCGGGACCGTCGAGGTCACGGACACCTCGGCCGGCGGCCGGCGGGCGCGCAGCGTCTCGCTCAGCGGTGACGCCGGCATCGTCATCGGCGTCGACTTCGGCCACACCCACCTGCGGGTGGCCGTCGGCAACCTCGCCCACCAGGTCCTCGCCGAGGAATCCGAACCGCTGGACGTGGACGCCTCCTGGGCGGAGGGCTTCGACCGGGCCGAAGCCCTGGTCGGGCGCCTGATCGCGGGCATCGGGGTGGGCCTGGAGAAGGTCATCGGTGTCGGGCTCGGTGTGCCGGGCCCGATCGACGTGGAGTCCGGAACCCTCGGTTCCACCGCGATCCTGCCGGGCTGGGCCGGGATCAACCCCCGCCAGGAACTCTCCCAGCGCCTGGGCGTGCCCGTGTACGTGGACAACGACGCGAACCTCGGGGCCCTCGGTGAACTCGTATGGGGGAGCGGGCGGGGAGTAAAGGACCTCGCCTACATCAAGGTCGCCAGCGGTGTCGGCGCGGGGCTCGTGATCAACGGCCAGATCTACCGGGGACCCGGCGGAACGGCCGGCGAGATCGGGCACATCACGCTGGACGAGTCCGGCCCCGTCTGCCGCTGCGGCAACCGCGGCTGCCTGGAGACCTTCGCCGCCGCCCGGTACGTGCTGCCGCTCCTGCAGGGCAGCCACGGACCGGAGTTGACCATGGAGCGGGTGGTCGAGCTGGCCCGCCAGGGGGACCCCGGCTGCCGCCGCGTCATCACGGACGTGGGCCGTCACATCGGCAGCGGAGTGGCCAGTCTGTGCAACCTCCTGAACCCGAGCCGGGTGGTGCTCGGGGGCTCGCTGGCCGACGCCGGTGAACTGGTACTGGCTCCCATCCGTGAATCCGTGGGGAGGTACGCGATTCCCAGCGCGGCGCGGCAATTGTCGGTGCTCACGGGGTCGCTGGGCGGGCGGGCCGAGGTGCTGGGCGCGCTGGCCCTCGTACTCAGCGAGATGGGTGATTCGACCCTTTTGACGGAAAATAGTAGTGGAGTGCGTGCCCCAGCAGTCTTGTCTTCAGTTAGATAACGGATGGCACCGTTGTCATCTCGTTAAGGATTCACTCCTTGACGCCAAGATTGCGGCCGGGGTTGACTCACATCCACCTCGGCCGCAGTGTTGCGGCCTCGTCAGGGAGGTTCAAGTAATGAACACGCGTATGCGCAGAGCCGCCGTAGCCGTAGCCGCCGGCGCCATGGCCGTTTCCCTTGCTGCCTGTGGCAGCGCGAAGGAGGCCGGAGACAAGACCAAGGAATCCGGCGCCGCCAAGGGTGACGCGATCAAGGTCGGTCTGCTCCTGCCGGAGAACCAGACCGCGCGCTACGAGAAGTTCGACAAGCCGCTCATCGAGAAGAAGATCGCCGAACTTACGGGCGGCAAGGCCGAGGTGGTCTACGCCAACGCCAAGCAGGACGCGACCACGCAGAACTCGCAGGTCGACACGATGATCACCAACAAGGTGGACGTCCTGATCGTCGACGCCGTGGACGCCAAGGCCATCGCCGGCTCGGTCAAGAAGGCGAAGGAGGCCGGCATTCCGGTCGTCGCCTACGACCGTCTGGCCGAGGGCCCGATCGACGCCTACACCTCCTTCGACAACGAAGAGGTCGGCAAGGTCCAGGGCAAGGCGCTCCTGGAGGCCCTGGGCGACAAGGCCAAGGACGGCCAGATCGTCATGATGAACGGCTCCGTCACCGACCCGAACGCCAAGCTGTTCAAGCAGGGCGCGCACTCCGTCCTCGACGGCAAGGTGAACATCGGCAAGGAGTACGACACCGTCGAGTGGAAGCCCGAGAACGCCAACACGAACATGGCGGGCGCGATCTCGGCGCTCGGCAAGGACAAGATCATCGGCGTCTACTCGGCCAACGACGGCATGGCCGGCGGCATCATCACCGCCCTCAAGGCCGGCGGTCTGAACCCCCTGCCCCCGGTCACCGGCCAGGACGCGGAACTCGCCGGTGTGCAGCGCATCGTGGCGGGCGAGCAGTTCATGAGCGTCTACAAGCCGTACGCCCCCGAGGCCGAGGCCGCCGCGAAGATGGCCGTCGCCCTCGCCAAGGGTGAGAAGCCCGCGGGCACCTCCACGGTCGACAGCGGCACCGCCAAGGCCGTCCCGTCCGTGCTGATCCCGGTCGTCTCGCTCACCAAGAACAACATCAAGGACACCGTCGTCAAGGACGGCGTCTACACGGTCGACGAGATCTGCACCGACAAGTACGCGGCCGCCTGCACCACCCTCGGCCTGAAGTAAGGCCCCCGTCGCCCTCCGGGAGGGCGACCCCCGCGCCTGTCCGGCGCCCCGCCCCCAACTCCCGCCACCGGCGGAGCGCCGGACAGAAACGTTTCCCTTCTTCATTCCTTGTCTGTCTGTTGTCTGTCCCCCCATTCACCCCGCTCCTGCTCTTTTGCACGACATCCCCGCCGGTCAGGCGGCGAAGGAGATGGTTCATGTGTCCGCTGCGCCCGTGCTGGCGTTGCGAGGGGTCTCGAAGCGGTTCGGCGCCGTTCAGGCCCTCACCGACGTAGAACTCGAGATCCACTCCGGCGAGGTGGTCGCCCTCGTCGGCGACAACGGCGCCGGTAAGTCCACGCTGGTCAAGACGATTGCCGGCGTGCACCCCATCGATGACGGAGTCATCGAGTGGGAGGGCCGTCCGGTCACGATCGGCAAGCCCCACGACGCCCAGAACCTGGGCATCGCGACGGTCTACCAGGACCTCGCGCTGTGCGACAACATCGATGTCGTCGGCAACCTCTTCCTGGGCCGCGA
Source organism: Streptomyces sp. NPDC060028 (assembly GCF_042736725.1). Classification (NCBI taxonomy): domain Bacteria; kingdom Bacillati; phylum Actinomycetota; class Actinomycetes; order Kitasatosporales; family Streptomycetaceae; genus Streptomyces; species Streptomyces sp. NPDC060028. Next base: position 20,638 of record NZ_JBHWVJ010000018.1, read on the forward strand.
GCTCAAGCGCCGCGGTGTCCTGGACGAGGTGGAGATGGAGCGCCGCGCCCGCGAGCTCCTGACCACCCTGTCCATCCGGATCCCCAGTGTCCGCATCCCGATCGCCTCGCTCTCCGGCGGTCAGCGCCAGACCGTGGCGATCGCCCGCTCCATGCTGGGCGAGCCCCAGCTCGTCATCCTCGACGAGCCCACCGCCGCCCTCGGCGTCGAGCAGACCGCACAGGTCCTCGACCTCGTGGAGCGGCTGCGCGAGCGCGGCCACGCCGTCATCCTCATCAGCCACAACATGGCCGATGTGAAGGCCGTCGCCGACAAGGTGGCGGTGCTGCGGCTGGGCCGCAACAACGGCGTCTTCAACGTCGCCGACACCTCGCAGGAAGAGATCATTTCCGCCATCACCGGTGCCACGGACAATGCCGTGACCCGCCGGGCGGCCCGCACCGGGGAGGCCCGCAAGTGAGCACCCAGAATCCCCCCGCCGGTCCGCTGGGCAAGGGCCCGGCCGGCCAGGCGGAGCACATCGACCCGATCAATCCGGCCGCCGCGCCGGATGCCATCCCGGCCGTCGACCCCCGGCTGCTCGTCCGGGAGCAGGGCCTCAGCGGGTACTTGAACGAGTTCGGCCGCAAGCTCAAGGCAGGCGACCTGGGCTCCGTCCCGGTGGTCCTCGGCCTGATCATCATCTGGACCATCTTCCAGACGCTGAACTCGAACTTCCTCGCCCCGGAGAACCTCACCAACATCGCGATCACGATGGTCGCCACCGGCATGATGGCCGTCGGCATCATCTTCGTGCTGCTGCTCGGCGAGATCGACCTCTCGGTCGGTTCGGTCAGCGGCGTCTCGGGTGCGATCGTGGCGGTCCTCGCCGTCACCCACGGCGTCAACGAATGGCTGGCGATCCTCGCGGCCGTCGCGGGCGGCGCCCTGATCGGCTCCATCCACGGCTTCTTCTTCGCCAGGATCGGCGCTCCGGCCTTCGCCGTCACCCTTTCGGGCCTGCTCTTCTGGTCCGGCGCCATGCTGCAGATCCTCGGCAGCAACGGCACGATCAACCTCGACTCCGACGGTGTGGTGGGCAAGCTCACCACGTACTACTTCTCGGACGTGGCCGTGGGCTACGGGCTGGCCGCGGTCGCGGTGGCCGGGTACTTCCTCGCCTCCTTCACCGACTCGCGGCGCCGCGAAGCGGCCGGGGTCCCCTCCCGGCCCCTCGCGGAGATCCTGCTGCGCACCGGCCTGCTCGCCGTGTTCACCTTCGGTCCCGCCGTGGTGTTCAACCAGTACAAGGGCCTGCCGCTCGCGGTGGTGCTGTTCGTGCTGGCCCTGGTCGGCACGGACTTCGTGCTGCGCCGCACCTCGTTCGGGCGAAACGTTTTCGCACTCGGCGGCAGCGTCGAGGCCTCCCGCCGTGCGGGCATCAACGTCAACCGGGTCCGCATCTCGGTCTTCGCCATCGCCGGCACCTTCGCCGCCATCGGCGGACTCTTCTGGGCCTCCAAGATCGCGGCGGCCAACCAGAGCGCCGGCGCCGGCGACCTGCTGATGAACGTGATCGCGGCGGCCGTGATCGGCGGCACCAGCCTCTTCGGCGGCCGCGGCCGGACCTGGAACGCGCTCCTCGGCGTCATGGTCATCACCTCCATCCAGTACGGTCTGGCCCTGGAGGGAATCGCGACGCCGATCCAGTACATGATCACCGGTGCGGTGCTGCTGGCCACCGTGGTGATCGACTCGGTCACTCGCAAGACCCAGAAGTCGGCCGGACGCGCCTGATCGCGCGCCCGCAGGCAGCAGCCGCCGGCCGAGCCGGCGGTAAGAACCGTCACAGTGCCCGGTGCCACTTCGCGTGGCGCCGGGCACCTGTGCGTATATATGTGCGTACGAGTGTGCGGGCATACGCCCGTTTGGGATGTGTGGCCGCGCGCCGGTGTGTACAGGTATGACAAAGGTGTGACCCGACCGGGACCGCCCGATGATGCCCGCCGCGAGCGGAACATTAGACTCGACAGACCAGCAAGCAACTGCAAGGAGGCACGGGTGCTGCTGACCCGCATCAAGGGACCGCGCGATCTGGACCGGCTCAGCCAGGAGGAGCTCAACCAGCTCGCCGCCGAGATCAGGTCCTTCCTCGTCGACGCCGTCTCCAAGACCGGCGGGCACCTCGGCCCCAACCTCGGTGTGGTCGAACTGACGATCGCCTTGCACCGGGTCTTCGACTCGCCCAAGGACAAGGTCCTCTTCGACACCGGCCACCAGGCCTACGTCCACAAGCTGCTCACCGGCCGTCAGGACTTCGGGAACCTGCGCTCCAAGGGCGGCCTGTCGGGCTACCCGTCGCGCGCCGAGTCCGACCACGACGTGATCGAGAACTCGCACGCCTCCACCGTGCTGGGCTGGGCCGACGGCATCGCCAAGGCCAACGAGGTGCTCGGCCGGGAGGACCATCACGTCGCCGCCGTCATCGGTGACGGCGCGCTGACCGGAGGCATGGCCTGGGAGGCGCTGAACAACATCGCCGCCGCCAAGGACCGCCCGCTGGTGATCGTCGTCAACGACAACGAGCGCTCGTACGGCCCCACCATCGGCGGCCTCGCGAACCACCTGGCCACCCTGCGCACCACGGACGGCTACGAGCGCTTCCTGGCCCGCGGCAAGGACCTCCTGGAGCGCACGCCGGTCGTCGGCAAGCCCCTCTACGAGACCCTGCACGGCGCCAAGAAGGGCCTCAAGGACTTCATCGCCCCGCAGGGCATGTTCGAGGACCTGGGCCTGAAGTACATCGGCCCCATCGACGGCCACGACATCGAGGCCCTGGAGTCCGCCCTCACGCGCGCCAAGCGCTTCAGCGGCCCGGTCATCGTGCACTGCCTCACCCAGAAGGGCCGGGGCTACGAGCCGGCCGTCCAGGACGAGGCGGACCGCTTCCACGCGGTCGGCGTGATCCACCCGGACACCGGCCTGCCGGTCTCCACGGACGCCGCCAGCTGGACCTCCGTCTTCGCCGACGAGATGGTCAAGCTCGGCAAGGAGCGCAAGGACATCGTCGCGATCACCGCGGCCATGCTCCAGCCGGTCGGCCTGAAGAAGTTCGCGGACGCCTACCCGGACCGGATCTTCGACGTCGGCATCGCCGAGCAGCACGGCGCCACCTCGGCGGCGGGCCTGGCCACGGGCGGCGCGCATCCCGTCTTCGCGGTGTACGCGACCTTCCTCAACCGTGCCTTCGACCAGGTCCTGATGGACGTGGCCCTGCACAAGTGCGGTGTCACCTTCGTCCTGGACCGGGCCGGTGTCACCGGCACCGACGGCGCCTCGCACAACGGCATGTGGGACATGTCCATCCTCCAGGTCGTCCCCGGCCTGCGGCTGGCCGCCCCGCGCGACGCCGAGCAGCTGCGCGCCCAGCTCAACGAGGCCGTCCTGGTGAAGGACGCGCCGACCGTCGTGCGCTTCTCCAAGGGTGTCGTCGGCCCGGCCGTCCCGGCCGTCGGCAAGATCGGCGGCATGGACGTGCTGCGCACCCCGGCCGACGAGGTCACCCGTCCGGACGTACTGATCGTCTCGGTCGGCGCACTCGCCCCGATGTGCCTGGAGATCGCCGACCTGCTCGACAAGCAGGGCATCTCCGCGACCGTCGTCGACCCCCGCTGGGTCAAGCCGGTGGACGAGGCCCTGGCCCCGCTCGCCGACCGCCACCGCGTGGTCGTCACCGTCGAGGACAACAGCCGCGCCGGCGGCGTGGGTTCCGCCGTCGCGCAGGCCCTGCGGGACGCGGGTGTCGACGTACCGCTGCGTGACTTCGGCATTCCGCAGCGCTTCCTCGACCACGCCACCCGCAAGGAGGTCATGGCCGAGATCGGGCTGACGGCGCCGGACATCGCCCGGCAGGTCACCGGCCTGGTCGCAAAGCTGGACGGGCGTTACGAGAGCGAGCCGGCCGCCGCCGTCGACTAGTGCTGTGACCGGACATGGGGCCGGCGCGCGCGGTTGCACCTCACGGGCCGGGAGATCACCCTTGAAGGGTGGGCCTCCCGGCCCGTTCGCGTGCGTACGCCCTTCCGGAGGTGCGTCGGTGAGTACGGATCTGAACAGTCCCTTCCGCACGAAGTCGGTGGAGCAGTCCATCCGCGACACGGAGGAGCCCGAACACGCCCTCCGCAAGTCGCTGTCCGCCTGGGACCTGACCGTCTTCGGCGTCGGTGTCATCATCGGCACCGGAATCTTCGTCCTCACCGGCAAGGTCGCCAAGGAGAACGCCGGCCCCGCCACCGCCCTGGCCTTCGTGGCCGCGGGCGTGGTGTGCGCGCTCGCCGCCCTCTGCTACGCGGAGTTCGCGTCGACCGTGCCCGTCGCCGGATCGGCGTACACCTTCTCGTATGCCTCGATCGGTGAGCTGCCGGCCTGGATCATCGGCTGGGACCTCGTACTGGAATTCGCCCTCGGCACCGCGGTGGTGGCGGTCGGCTGGTCGGGCTACGTCCGCTCGCTGATGGACAACGGGGGCGTCCACCTGCCCGCCGCGCTCCAGGGGCCGGACGTACCGGGCGGCACCTTCGACCTGCTGGCCTTCGTCCTGGTCCTGGTGCTCACCGCGATCCTGGTGGTCGGGGTGAAGCTGTCCGCGCGGATCACCGCGGTCGTCGTGGCGATCAAGGTCACGGTGGTGCTCATCGTGATCATCGCCGGATCCTTCTTCATCAAGGGCAGCAACTACAAGCCCTTCGTCCCCGAGGCCGTGCCTCAGAAGGGCGGTTCGGGGCTGGACGCACCACTCGTCCAGCTGATCTTCGGCTACCAGCCCACCAACTTCGGCGTCATGGGCATCTTCACGGCCGCCTCCGTCGTCTTCTTCGCCTTCATCGGCTTCGACGTCGTGGCCACCGCCGCCGAGGAGACCAAGCTGCCGCAGAGGGACATGCCGCGCGGCATCATCGGCTCGCTGGTGATCTGCACCGTGCTGTACGTGGCGGTCTCGCTGGTGGTGACCGGCATGCAGCACTACACCGAGCTGTCCACGAGCGCCCCGCTGGCCGACGCCTTCAAATCCGTCGGCCATCCGGTGTACGCCGGCATCATCAGCTTCGGCGCCGCGGTGGGCCTGACCACGGTCTGCATGATCCTGCTGCTGGGCCAGACCCGCGTGTTCTTCGCGATGAGCCGCGACGGCCTGCTGCCGCGCTTCTTCTCGCGGACCCACCCGAAGTTCCGCACCCCGTACCGGCCGACGATCCTGCTGGGCGGGATCATCGCGATCGTCGCCGGGTTCACCAGCATCAACGAACTCGCGACGCTGGTGAACATCGGCACGCTCTTCGCCTTCGTGGTCGTGGCGCTCGGCGTGATCGTCCTGCGCCGCTCCCGCCCCGACCTGCACCGGTCCTTCCGGACCCCGTGGGTGCCGGTGGTCCCCATCGTGTCGATCGCCGCCTCGGTCTGGCTGATGCTCAACCTGCCGGCCGAGACCTGGCTGCGCTTCGGGATCTGGATGGTGATCGGCTTCTTCGTCTACTTCCTGTACGGGCGCCACAACAGCCGCCTGGGCCGCTCCGGGCGGGACGCGGAGTACTAGGCAGGCGCTGTCGAAGGACCTCCCCATCGGCCAGGACTTCCCCGTCAGCCCTTGGCGGGGGAGTCCTTCGCGGCGTCGGGGACCTTGCGGTCGTTGCGCAGGGCCTCCCACAGCTGGCCGGCCTGCGGCTCCGCGATGACGACGCGGTTGCGGTCGATCTTGTCGTAGGCGACCGGCAGCATGATGGTCTCCATGGTGTCCGGGTCCACGCCCTTCATGCTCTGGGCGAAGTCGGACAGGCCCTTGAGGGAGCCGAGTTCGGAGTCGGTCGTGAGCGACTTGGTGCCCGCGTCGGCGAGCTTGTAGAGGCGTGCCGGGCTGCCGAAGGCGTCCTGCTTCTTGATCTCGCTGAGCATGGCCATCATGAACTTCTGCTGCAGGCCTATGCGTCCGAGGTCGCTGCCGTCCCCGTAGCCGTAGCGGGTACGGACGAACTTGAGCGAGTCGGTGCCGTCCAGCCGGTGCGTGCCCGCGTCCAGCTTGAGGCCGCCCTTCGCGCCGCTCATCGGCTTCTCGAGGGTGATGGTGACCCCGCCGAGGGCGTCGACCAGGCCCTTGAAGCCGGCGAAGTCCACCTCGACGAAGTGGTCCACGCGGATGCCGGACATCTGCTCGACGGTCTTGACGACGCAGGCCGGGCCGGCGAGCGAGTAGACCGAGTTGAACATCTGCCGGTTGGCGGAGCTCATGGTCTTGCCGTCGCGGTCCTTGCACTCGGGCCGGGTGATCAGGGTGTCGCGCGGGATGCTCACCGCGGTGGCCTTGGCCCGGCCCTCGGGTATGTGCACGAGCATCGCGGTGTCCGAGCGGGCGCCGCTGACGTCGCCGTGGTCGAGGTCGCCGTTGGCCCCGGCGCGGGAGTCGGATCCGAGGACGAGGATGTTCTGGGCGTCGGCGACGACCTTCGCGGGCCGGTTGTCGCCGATGGCCTTGTCCAGGTCGACGCTGTCGATGTTGCCGTTGAGGTGTTCGTACGCCCACCAGCCGGTGCCCGCTGCGCCGAGGATCAGCACGGCCAGCACCAGGAGGGTGATCCTGAGCACGCGCCGCCGCTTGCGCGGGGCGGCCCGGCGGGTCCGCCCTCCGCCCGAGGCCGTGGCGGTCTGCGTCTGCGTCATCGAGTCGAATCCTTTACTGGACATGTGTTTGACCGAGAACTATAGGGGCGGCGGCTTGGGGCGCATACCATGCGGGCCCTCGAAGAGCGCTCTCCCGAGACCTCGTGTTCACTCAAATGTTCGCTTGACATAAGGTGTCTGCGGGCATCGTGAGGCACCGACAGCAGGAGTACGAAGTGGTGCGGGGTTCGGAGAGAGGCGAGCGCGTCGCGACGCGGGGCCGCCGCAAGGCGGTGGCCGAAAACCGGCCGTCGCCCGACGAGCGGACCCACGGCCAGACACCGCCCGCCGGCCGCGTCCTGCACGTACTGGCCCACCCCGGCGACGCGCTCGGCGCGACCGCCGCGGAGCTGTTCCGTGCCCTGCGCGAACCGGGCCGCCCCGTGGTCGTGGTCTGCCTCGCGCGCAGCGGGCAGACCGACCGGGACCGGCTGCTCCAGGTCATCGGACGCGGCGGCACGTGGCGGCGTACGGCCGAGTCCCTCCCGGACGGCGAGGTGCTCGACGTCTTCGCCCTCTCCGACGCCCCGCACGTCGAAGTCTGCTTCGCCGACCCCGCCGAGCCCCCGGCCGGCGGCGCCCCGGCCGAACTGGTGGACCGGGTGGTCGACCTCCTGGAGCTGTTCGAGCCCGGGACCGTCTGCACCCTGGACCCCGACCCCGACCACACGGGCTGGAGCGCCGCCACCGGCGCCACCCGCCCCGACCACCCCGAGCACACGGCCGTCGCCGAGGCCGTCCTGGTCGCCGTGCACCGCGCCGCGGCGGGCGGCCTGCCGGTGGCGGTCGAATGCTTCCGCTCCCCGGCCCCCTGCGAGGCGCCCTCGGGCCCGGCGCCGGCCGTCGTGCGCTACCCCGGGCGCCCCGTCGCGCTGACCCGCGCCGCCGACGGACAGCTCACCGCGTACGCGGTCCTCGGCGGGCGGCTGGCGCGCTGGACGGAGCGGAGCGCCGGCGCCGCCGAATGGGGCGAGCGCGAACTGCTCGACAGCCCCGAACTGCTGCCGGTGCTGGCGGTGGCTCAGACCCGGCACGGCTGGGTCCACCTGGTCTCCCTGCGGCGCACCCCGCGCCCCGGCGGCGGGGCCATCGTCGAGGTCATGCACGCCGTGCAGTACCAGAGCGGCCGACCGCTGGGGGAGTGGCGCTCGCTCGGCAACCCGAACGGGAACAATCACGACAAGGGACGCGAAGTCGGCGTGCCCGCCGTCATCGTGGACGCCGAGGGCTGCCTCCACGTCTACGCCCGCAACTTCGGCCGGGGCGTCAGCTGCCGCACCCAGCGCGCCGACGGCTCCTGGACCTCCTGGCAGGACATCAAGGGCTCCGAGGTGCAGGACGGCCTGGCCGCCGTCCTCGACGACGCGGGAGCGCCCGAGCTCTACGCGCCCTCCGGCGGCGGGGTGTTGCGCTGGCGGCGCAACGAAGAGGGGGCGATGCGCGAGGTCGCCGACGACCGGCTGCCGCTCTTCGTGGCCCCCGGTACGGCGATCTCCGCGCTGCTGACCGGACCGGGCCGGGTCACCGTCTACGGATGTGACGTTCGCGACCGGATGCTCTACGCCTACCGCACCGACCGCGCGTCGACCCCGATCGGCACGGCCGGCGGGGAAGGGGTGGGCGCCCTGCGGATGGCCATCGACGGCTACGACTGCACGGTGCTCCTGCAGCGCTCGGCCGAAGGAGCCGTCGCCGTGGGCGCGTACCCGACCGAACAGGAGAACGCGGGCCTGTGGTGGGAGCGGACGGGCGGCAGCGGCATCCGGGAGCCCGCGGCCGCCGTGGACGCCCTGGGCCGGCTGGTCATCGCCTCGCTCGACGGTGACGGCCGGCTCGCCGTGGTCCGGCAGGACGTATCGGTCTCCGGACTGATGCTCGGCGGATGGGTGACCGTCTGAAAGGGAGGGGGAGTTTTGTCGGGAAGGAACCCGATTCCGCGGCGGGGGCCACGCGGGGGGACCGAGATCCCGCGAGTGTGATCCAAGAGGTTCCCGATCATGTCGACAAATCGTTTACTCTTTCCATATCTTGCGGCGGTTGAATCGGGGCTCTGCAGCGCGAGTGACCGGATTCAAGCACTGCAGGGAGGTTGAGCGTGGCCATCATGCCTGACTACGTGATGCAGGCGGGGACGGGGACTGGCCAGGTGCCGGACATGGCTGTCCATCAGCCGCTTCCTCGTCCGCGACTGCGCGTCGGGGACGCGGGTGACGAGGCCTACATCCATCCGCGCGCCACACCGCTCGCCGCCCGGGAATGGAACCGCGCCGCGGTCGCCAACCTCCTCCAGCACCTCGGCATCGCCTCGTTCGCCGTACGCGGCAAGTCCGACCACGGCACCACGGTGGCCGTCCTCGAGGACGACCGGATGCGCTTCCTGGAGGGCCTGGCCCGCTACCTGAGCCACTACCCCGGCCACGTGACCCTGCTGCGCGAGCCGCAGGCGCGCGCCCCGCGCCCGGTGCCCAGCGGCGACCCGGGGGCCTGGCGCGATGTGCACTCGGCCGTCGGCGTGCAGGCCAGCTGGTACCAGACCGACCCCGAAGGCCATCTCCTGCTCGGTCACGAGTACGGCTGCGCCGTCGAGTTCTGGCGGCGCGAGGGGGACCGGCTGGTCGCCCCCCGGCCCAACCGGATCGCCTTCTCGGTGGCCGCCGCCGGCCCCAACGTCTGGGGCCGGGCGCGCCTGTTCAGCCGTTTCGTATCCGACACCACGCCCCAGGAGTCCGCCCCGCCGCTGGCCACCCGGCCGGAATTCCTGGTGCGCTCGGTCGAGGACATCGAATTCCCCGTGGACGCCGTCTATACGTGGGTGGACGGCAACGACCCGGTTTGGGCGGCGCGTAAAGCGTCGGCAAAGGGTGAGGTTTACCACGCGGAATCCGCGAGCGACGCCCGATTCATCAGCCGGGACGAACTGCGCTATTCGATCCGCTCGCTCCACCTCTTCGCGCCGTGGATCCGCAACGTCTATGTGGTGACCGACGACCAGGTCCCCGCGTGGATGCGCACCGACCTGCCCGGATTCCAGGTCGTGAGCCACCGGGAGATCTTCCGGAACCCGGCCGACCTCCCCACCTTCAACTCGCACTCCATCGAGAGCCAGCTGCACCACATCCCCGGCCTGGCCGAGCACTTCCTCTACTTCAACGACGACATGTTCATCGGCCGGCCCGTGACCCCGCACGCCTTCTTCACCCCGGGCGGCACGGCCAAGTACTTCCCCTCCCGCAACCGCATCCCCCAGGGGCCCGTCGCCCCGACCGACACCCCGGTCGACGCGGCCTGCAAGAACAACCGGGCGCTGCTGCTGGAGCGGTTCGGCCGCGTCATCACCCAGCCGATGGAGCACATCCCCTACGCGCTGCGCCGCAGCGCCATGGAGGAGGCCGAGGCGGACTTCCCGCAGGCCTGGCAGCGCACCGCCGCCAGCCGGTTCCGGGCCATGACCGACCTCTCCCCGACCTCCTCCTTCGCCCTGTACTACGCGGCCCTGACCGGACGCGCCCAGCCGGGATCGATGCGCTTCACCTATCTCCAACTGGCCGTGCCCGACCTCGCTGACCGGCTCCAGCGGCTCTTGGACGCGCGAAGCCAGTACTCCTTCTGTCTCAACGACGCCTTCTCCACCCCAGAGGACATGGAGGCGCAGACTGAAGTCCTCGACGGCTTCCTCAACGCCTACTTCCCGACCCCCAGCCCCTGCGAACACTGAGTGAGGAGCGAACGACATGGCTGAACCCGAAGCGATGAGCTCCGCCGCCCACGTGTACGCGAAGCTGGTCCCCCAGCCACTGCGCGCCGCCGCCGGCAAGATGTCGCCGCAGGTGCGCCGCAAGGTCAAGAAGCAGCTGAACCGCACCCTCGCCTCCCGCGAGTCGCGCCTGCACCGGCGCGCCCTCAAGCGGGTCCGCGAGAGCGACTTCAGCAACGTCCCGGAGGGCCGGGCCGAGGCCATGGACGGCCGGGTCGGCCACGTCCACTCCGGCCTGACCACCGACTTCGCCCGCCACACCGACCTGATGCTCGTCACCACCGCCTTCGACGTGGCCGAGATCCCCTGGTTTGCGGTGCCCGCCCTCGACGACCGGCGGATCTCCCTCGCCGTCCCGCAGGACCGCAAGACGGACGTACGCCGCGTGCTGCGCGCCCTGCTCGAGGAACAGACGGGCTACGTCGTCTCCGTGTCCCCGGCCGACGAGTCCACCGCCGCCGTGCCCGGCAGCCACGTCAAGGCGTGGAAGCACTACGCCAAGGCCCGCATCATCCGGCTGACCTGGCTGCGCACCGACCCGAGCCGGTCGCTGTGGGTCGGCGAGAAGCAGGGCGTGGAAATCGAGTTCTGGAGCCACAACACGGCCCTGGACACCCCGCGCCTGGTCGGACCGCGCCCCAACCGCGTCCAGCGCGTCGTACCCGTCGAGGCCGGCCCGATGGTCAGCGTCGGCCACGACCGGCTCTCCGGGTACGCCGACATCGACGCCGACTCCGAACGCACCCTCACCCGCGAGGGCTTCGACGTCCCGCGCATCGAGGAGATCACCTACCCGGTCGACGCGGTCGTGCTGTGGCAGCACGCCGAGCCCTGGGCCGAGGAACTGCTGCGCGCCACGCTCCGCTCGATCCACCAGTACGCCCCCTGGGTCGACGTGGTCCACGTCGTCGCGGCCGGGCCCGTCCCCGGCTGGATCCAGGCCGGCGAGCGGCTCCAGCTGATCGGCGCCGGCGGCGGTTTCGACGCCGCGCTCCAGCAACTGCCCGCGGCCGCGGCCCGGTTCCTGCTGTTCCGGCCGGGCGCGCTGCTGGCCCGCCCGGTCCGCGCCTTCGACTACTTCACCCCGCTCGGCGGGACCCGGCCCCGCCGGGGCGGCTGGTCCGCCCAGGAGGCAGCGGCGCCCTGGGCCGCCGCGGCGTACGCGCACACCGGCCGGACCGTCGCCCACGGCTACGCGCACGGCCCCCAGCCCTACACCGTCGAGGTGCTCGGCGGGATCCGCGCGGGCCGCAGCGGCGCCCTGCACCCGCAGGACGGCCAGTACGCCTCCGAGCTGCCCGGCACCCACCCCGTCGACGGCGTCGTCCACCACACCGCGCACGCCGGCGGCCTCGCCGAACCATCCGGCGAGGGCACGCTCACCGTGCACGCCTCGATGCCCCGCCTCACACGCCTGCTGGAGCGGCTGCTCGTACGCCGCGACACGCAGCAGCTCCAGCTGATGGGTCTCGGCAGCCCCGAGGCCCTCGCCGGCGGCGGCACCGGCACCCTCCTGGAATTCCTGCGCCGCTATTACCCGGTGCCCAGCCCCTTCGAGCTCCCGGAGCTCCCCGAGGCCGCCGAGCCCGAAGAGGGCCAGGACACAGGTGGCGGTCCGTGGCAGTGATGAACCCCGAGGCGTCGTCGCTGGTCGCGGTCTACCGCACCATGCTGCCCACCTCGCTGCGGCGCAGCCTTGCCCGGCGCATCCCCATCCGGCTGCGCGGCCTCGTCAAGCGCATCCTGCGCCGGCTCCAGATGGGCGTGGGCCTCAGCCAGTCGCTGCGCGCCCTGCGGGCCCGCCGGCGCTGGCCGCACCTGTTCCGCCAGGGCGAACGGCTCGCCGCACTCATGGACCGCGGCGCGCAGATCGCCCTGGTCCGGCCGACCGCCTCCCCGCTCGGCCTGCGCGAGGCCAACCTCGAACTCGTCGTCACCGCCCTGGAATGGGCCGGCGTCGACTACTTCGCCGTCCGCGGGTCCAGCGACTTCCGCGCCTGCTTCGGGGTCCGGGCCGAGGACCGCGAGCGGGTCCTCGCCGCCCTGGACGAGAGCGGCCTGCAGGCCCCCGTCTACCTCTCCCGCGGCGACGCCCCCAAGCCGGCCCTGCGCGCCGCCCTGACCGGCTCCCGGCGGGCCCGCCGGATCGGCGCCGACGCCGACGTCCTGCGCGTGGGCATGGTGTGGCGGGACCCGGGCGGCTCGCTGCCGCTCGGCCTGGAGTACGGCAGCGACATCGAGTTCTGGCGAGGCGAGCGGGGGGTGCTGACCGCACCCCGGCCCAACCTGGTCACCGACGAGGTCGCGGCCGACTCCCCGCGCGTGATGGTCCCGGTCTCCCGGCTCACCGGCTTCGCCTCCCGGCACACCCGGCGCACCCGCCAGGTGCGCACCCTGGCGCCCTACGCCGCCGCCCTGCCCGAGGACGTGCGCTTCCCCGTCGACGTCGTCTACACCTGGGTCGACGGCAACGACCCGGCCTGGCAGCGCCGCCGCCGCGAGTACGGCCACGGCGGCTACCACGAGGAGTCCGCGAACGCGGCCCGCTACATCAGCCGCGACGAACTGCGCTACTCGCTGCGCTCGCTGGAGCAGAACGCGCCCTGGGTGCGCCGCATCTTCCTGGTCACCGACCGGCAGCGGCCCGCCTGGCTCGATCCGGACCACCCGCGGATCACCGTCGTGGACCACACGCAGATCTTCGACGACCCGCGCGCGCTGCCGACCTTCAACTCGCACGCCATCGAGAGCCGGCTGCACCACATCGACGGGCTCTCCGAGCACTTCCTGTACTTCAACGACGACATGTTCCTGGGCCGCCCCGTCACCCCCCAGGACTTCTTCCTCTCGAACGGCATGACCCGGGTCTTCTTCTCCCCGTCCCAGGTCCCGCAGCTCGAAGTCACCGCCCAGGACCGCCCGGTGGACGCGGCCGGCAAGAACAACCGGCGGATCATCGCCGAGCGGTTCGGCCCGACCATCGTGCAGAAGATGCGCCACGCCCCGTACCCGCTGCGCCGCTCCACCCTCTTCGAGATAGAGCAGGAGTTCGCCGGCCACCACCAGGCCACGGGCCTGAGCCGGTTCCGCAGCGTGACGGACATCTCGATCCCGTCCTCGCTCTACCACTACTACGCGTACTTCACCGGCCAGGCGGTGCCCTCGGAGATCGAGTTCGCGTACCTGGACCTGGACAAGCCGGAGATCGAGCGGCGCATGGGCATCCTCCTCGCCCGCCGGGACCGCCAGGCCTTCTGCATCAACGACACGGTCTCCGACGGCCGCGACGTGGACCGCCAGTCCCGGATGCTCCGCGACTTCCTCGACGCCTACTTCCCCATACCCAGTCCCTTCGAGCGGAAGGAGTACCACGCCCGATGAAAATCTCCTTCCTGATCAACAACATCTACGGGATCGGCGGCACGAACCGCACCGTCATCAACCTCGCCGAGGCGCTGTCCGCCGACCACGAGGTGGAGATCGTCTCGGTCTTCCAGCGCGCCACCGCCACCAAGTTCGAGATCTCGCCCCAGGTCACCGTGCGCGCCCTGGTCGATCTGCGCCCCGGCAAGGCCGGCGCGGACCGCGGCCACCCCGATTTGGAGGAACCCGGCTCCGTCGTACCGCGCCAGGAGGAGTTCTACGCGCAGTACAGCAAGCTCTCCGACCAGCGGATCATCGACCACCTGTCCAAGACCACCGCGGACGTGGTCATCGGCACCCGGCCCAGCCTCAACCTGTTCGTCGCGCAGTACGCGCACGACGACGCGCTGCGGGTGGCCCAGGAGCACATGACCCACCTCGCCATCCCGCCGGCCGTCCGCGCCGAGATGGCCCGCGTGTACCCGCGCCTCGACGCCGTCACCACCGTCACCGACGCGGACGCCCGCTCCTTCCTGGAGCACACCCCGGTGCCGCCCTCGCTGCCCGTCGTGGCCATCCCCAACAGCGTCCCGCAGCCGGTGGTCAGGCCCTCCGAGGGCGACCGCAACGTGATCGTCACCGCCGGCCGCATGCACCACGTCAAGCGCTACGACCTGCTGCTCACGGCCTTCTCCCAGCTCGCCGGGGACTTCCCCGACTGGCAGCTGCGCATCTACGGCGACGGCGGCGAGGCCGCGAAGCTCCGTACGATGGTGCACGAACTGGGCCTGGCCGGACAGGTGCTGCTGATGGGCGGCTTCTCCCCGATCGAGTCCGAGTGGGCCAAGGGCTCCATCGCGGTGGTCACCTCCAGCGCCGAGTCCTTCGGCATGACCCTGGTGGAAGCCATGCGCTGCGGACTGCCGGTGGTCTCCACCGACTGCCCCGTCGGCCCCCGCGAGATCATCACCCACGGCGAGGACGGCCTGCTCGTCACCAACGGCGACGCCGACGCCGTCGCGGCCGGCCTGCGCACGGTCATGGCCGACGGCGAACTGCGCCGCCGGATGGCCGCGGCTGCCCTGCGCAACTCCGCCCGGTACGACCCCGCGGTGATCGCCGCCCGGTACGCGGAGCTCTTCGACGACGCCGCCCGCAGGCGGGCCGCCACCGACAGCCGCTACCGCCGGCCCACGGCGAAGCTGCTCGGCCGCGAATCCGGCGCCGGCGCCCCGCCCGCCACCATGCAGACCGCGGTCTGCCAGGCGACCGCGGTGGACGCGGCCTGGCTGCGGCTGTCCCTGGACGGGCCCGAAGAGGGCCGCGTCCGCTGGAACTTCGTGCTGCGCCACCTGTCCTCGGGCGGCACCCAGCTCCCCGACATGCCCCTGCGCACCCAGCGGGCGTCCCCCGACACCGGCGGCACCCGCTACACGGCCAATGTCACCCCCGAGGCCCTGACGGGTCTCGGCGACGGCCGCTGGCAGGTCATGATGGAGTCCGGCAAGGGCGAGTACGTCCACGTCAAGGCGGGGATCCGCGACACCCGGGCACTGATCGGCGTACGGACCCGGCTGCTGGCCGACCCGAGCCCCGGCCCCGTGCAGTGGAACCTGCCCTACGCGCAGCCCAACGGGAAGCTGATGCTGCGCACCGTGGTCCGGACCGCGCACGCCGAGGTCTCCACCGTCCAGATCGCCGACAACCGGGTCATGCTGTCCGCGGTGCTCCTCGGCAAGCTCGACCTGGTGCCCGGCGCCCTGCTGATCCTGACCCGGCGCGGCCACTACGCCTGCGAACTGTCCGTTCCCGCCCACGTCTACGGCGGACGCTTCTTCCAGGCGGCCATCCCCGTGGACGAGGCCGTCGAAGAGCGCCTGGAGCGCTGGGAGGACTGGGACTGGTGGATCCAGCCCGACCCCTTCGAGCGGCGGCGGGTCCGGGTCTGCCACCTCTTCGAGGACTTCCCCGACGTCAAGAACTCCTGCGCCTATCCCGCCGTGCCCGTCGCCACGGACGAGGACCCCCGGTTCGTCATCGCGAGCCCGGTGAAGCCGGTGCACGTCCGACCGTACTGCTCCGTGTCCGGGGCCATGGCCATGAACGTGGTGGACCGTTGATCCGTACCAACCGCTCGATCCTGCACGTCGTCGCCCACCAGGACGACGACCTGTACTTCATGAACCCGGACCTGGTGCGCTCGCTCCAGGACGGCGACCGGACCACCACGGTCGTACTGACCGCCGGTGAGGACGACGGCATCAACGCCGACGTCAACGACCCCGCCCGGCACACGGTGCCCGCGGACCCCGCCGGCTACAGCACCGCCCGCGGCTGCGGCCTGCGCTCGGCCTACGCGCGGATGGCCACCGGGGACCGGTCCAGCCCCTGGCAGCGCGAGGTCACCGAGCTCGTGCACGGTTTCGCGGTGGAGTGCTTCACGCTCGTCGCGAGGCCCGCGGTGCGGATGTACTTCTTCCAGCTGCACGCGGCCCTGACCTCGCCGCAGGGCATGCGCACCGGGCTGTACGAACTGTGGGCGGGCCTCACGCGCACCCACCCCACCCTGCCCGTGTGGGGGTCGGCGCTGGCCCGCGTCCAGCACGTGAGCAGGGAGGCGGTCATCGGCGCGCTGGCCGCGCTGCTCGCCGAGACGAAGGCGACCACGGTCCGCATGCTGGACCCCGACCCCGAACACGACGGCGGCAAGCGGGACTTCGTGGTCTCCGACCACCTGGACCACACCGCCGCCGCCCAGTTCACCGTCGCGGCCCTGGAGCAGTCCCGCGGCACGGCGAAGCGCGGCCCGGTCGTCGAGCCCTACCGGGCGTACGCCAACCGGTTCTGGGGACAGAACCTGGACGCGATGGAACTGGCCGAGAAGGCCGACTACCTGTCGGTGTACATGGGCCTGGGCTCCACCCACTGCCCCCAGGGCACCTGCCACCAGTGCGGCGACCGGCAGCTGGGCACCGACCCGTACCGCAGCACCCACATGCGCAGCAGCGCCTACCGCTACTCGCCGGGCACCGACTGGCTGCGGCTGGGTCCGGGCGGCCGGCTCAACGCGTACGGGGTCTTCGCGGGCCGGCTCGGCTTCTTCACGGAGACGGGGCCCGCCACCGGGGTGTGGCAGGGCCCGTTCATGCTCGGGGACGAGTGGATCTCCCCGTCCCTCGCCCTGGCCGGCGAGCCGGGCGGGCCGGCCCACGTGATCGGGCTGCGCCGCCGCACGGCCGATGGCGGCGCCGTGACCGTGGACCTGGTGCACTCGGTGCAGAGCGCGGACGGCGGCGGGTTCAGCAACTGGCATTCGCTGGAGAACCCGGACTGGACGCACGAGGACCTGCGGCGCCAGCGCGAACTCGGCGTCCCCGCGGCCGCCGTCGACGGGGCGGGGCGCCTGTACGTCTTCGCCCGCGACTTCGCCCAGGGCATCTCGGTGAGGCGGCAGAACGACTACGGCGGCTGGGAACCCTGGGAGAGCCTCGGCGGCCGCTTCCTCCAGGACGCGGGCACCGCCATCACCACGGAGCTCGGCACGGTCGAGCTGTACGTGCCCGGCAAGGAATCCGTCTCGCGCTGGCACCAGAAGGCGGTGGGCGGCCCCTTCTTCTCGGACAACACCCTCACCACCGGTACGGTCGCCACGGGCGGCATCAGCGCGGTCAACTCCGGCGGCGGCCGCGTCTGCCTCTACTACCGGCAGGCGGCGACGCAGCAGGTCATGGCGTACCGCCAGCACGAGAACGGGCGCTGGCCCGGATCCGGAGCCCCGCTCGGGGGCTCCGGCGGCACCGGTCCCGTCGCGGCCGTGTGGGCCGCGCAGCGCGGCGCCCGCGAGGCGTACCTGGCCCACCGCAGCGCGCGCGGCCGGCTCTGCGTCTCGCTGCCCGACCGGGAGCAGGATGCGGCGGGCCCCCGCTGGCGGGAGAGCGGGGGGATGTTCGCGCAGGCCCCCTCGCTGGCGTACGACGCCGCCGGCGCGCTGGTCGCCGCGGTCATCGGGACCGACGGCCGGCTGCGGGTCCAGCGCCAGCTCCACCCGGAGACCGGCAGCCCGCTCGGCCCGGCCGTGACCGTATGAAGCGCCGGTACCAGCTCGCGCTGGCCTTGGCACTGGTCCCGCTGGCGACCGCGGGGCTGCTCGTACAGCAGTACTCGGCGGGGGAGGAGGAGCCCTCGGGGGAGCTGCTGCGGGTGATGGAGTGGAACATCTGCGGCGCGGCCCAGAACTGTCAGAACCGGGGCGCCACGGGCGACGGGACCTCGGTGGTGCGGCTGGCCGAGCAGGTGGAGGCCCGCCATCCCGACCTGCTGGGCGTCAACGAGATCTGCCGCTCGCAGTTCGAGGCGCTGCAGCGGCTGGTCTCCATCCGCGGCTGGCGGATGGAGGGCTCGTACGCGCAGATGCACGACAACGTGCGCTCCTGCGGCTCCGACGGCTCGTACGGGCTGGCGATCTTCTCCCGCGAGCCGCTGACGGCCCCGCCGAAGTACCGGGCCTTCGCCAGCACCTCGGAGGAGTACGTGGCCCAGGGCCGCGCCGAGCAGGTCCGCCGCGGCATGCTGTGCGCGCCGACGACGGTCAAGTACCGGCGGGTCATGCTGTGCGGCGCGCACGCCGGGACCGAGCCGGAGCAACTGGCGGAGATGCAGGGATGGTTCGCCGACCCCGCACTGTTCCCGGCGGACCTGCCGGTGGTGTTCGCGGGTGACCTGAACCAGCAGCCCAACGAGGCGTCCCTGGCCGGGCTCTACTCGCACACGCGCGGGGAGAAGGACACCTACGAGCCGCGGGGCCGGTTCATCGAGGCGGACGAGGGCGACCGGTCCTGGTTCCGCCAGGGCGCGGCGGGCGGGGTGCGCTGCGACGCGCCGGGCGTGACCCGGTGCCGCAACGGGGCGCCGACCGCCGACGACGGGCGGAAGATCGACTACATCTTCGCCACCGAGGCCCACTTCACCGGTCCGGAGGGCCGGACCGAGGACTTCCCGGAGTCCGACCACGTGCTCTACGAGGGGACCTTCCGCTTCCGGGAGTGACCACGGGGCCCCGGCGGCGGGTACGAGCAGACCCGCCGCCGCCGCAACGCCGACGACGAAGCGGGCTGTACGGGAGGCGATCCCGTACAGCCCGCTTCACATGTGCTCCGTGCGACCCGTTACGCCGGGACGCTCGCCAGGCCCGGGGCCAGGAACTTCTTGCCGTTCACACGCTCGGAGACACCCTCGCGGTCCAGGTACGGCGTCACGCCGCCCAGGTGGAAGGGCCAGCCAGCGCCGGTGATGAGGCAGAGGTCGATGTCCTGGGCCTCGGCCACGACACCCTCCTCCAGCATCAGGCCGATCTCCTGTGCCACCGCGTCCAGGACGCGGGCGCGGACCTGCTCCTCGGTCAGGACGACATCGCCCTGCACCAGGAGCGCGGCGACCTCGGGGTCCAGCTCCGGCTTGCCGGAATCGTAGACGTAGAAGCCGCGCTTGCCGGCCTTGACCACGGCCGCCAGGTTCGGGGAGACGGTGAAGCGCTCCGGGAAGGCGCGGTTCAGGGTCTCGGACACGTGCAGACCGATCGCCGGGCCGACGAGCTCCAGCAGCACCAGCGGGGACATCGGCAGGCCGAGCGGCTCGATGGCCTTCTCGGCGGTGACCACCGGGGTGCCCTCGTCGATGACGTTCTGGATCTCGCCCATGAAGCGGGTCAGGATGCGGTTCACGACGAACGCCGGGGCGTCCTTGGTGAGGACCGCGGTCTTCTTCAGCTTCCGCGCGACACCGAAGGCCGTGGCCAGCGAGGCGTCGTCGGTCTGCTCACCGCGGACGATCTCCAGCAGCGGGAGGATCGCGACCGGGTTGAAGAAGTGGAAGCCGACCACGCGCTCCGGGTGCTCGAGCTTCGAGGCCATCTCGGAGACCGACAGCGAGGAGGTGTTGGTGGCGAGGATCGCGTGCGCCGGGGCGACCGCCTCGACCTCCGCGAACACCTTCTGCTTGACGGACATCTCCTCGAACACGGCCTCGATGATGAAGTCCGCGTCCGCGAAGCCCTCGGCCTTGTCCAGGACACCGGTCACCAGGGCGGTCAGGCGGTTGGCCTTGTCCTGGTTGATGCGGCCCTTGCCGAGCAGCTTCTGGATCTCGGCGTGGACGTAGCCCACACCCTTGTCCACGCGCTCCTGGTCGATGTCGGTGAGGACCACCGGCACCTCCAGGCGGCGCAGGAAGAGCAGCGCCAGCTGCGAGGCCATCAGGCCCGCGCCGACGACGCCGACCTTGGTGACCGGGCGCGCCAGGTTCTTGTCCGGGGCGCCGGCCGGGCGCTTGGCGCGCTTCTGGACCAGGTTGAAGGCGTAGATGCCGGAGCGCAGTTCGCCGCCCATGATGAGGTCCGCGAGCGCGGTGTCCTCGGCGTCGAAGCCCTTCTGCAGGTCGCCGTCCTTGGACGCCTCGATGATGTCGAGCGCGCGGTAGGCGGCCGGGGCGGCGCCGTGCACCTTGGAGTCCGCGATGAAGCGGCCGCGGGCGACCGCCGCGTCCCAGCCCTCGCCGCGGTCGATCTCCGGGCGGGCGACCTCGGTGGTGCCGTTCAGCACGTTCGCGGTCCACAGGAGCGACTGCTCCAGGAAGTCCGCGCCCTCGAACAGCGCGTCCGCGATGCCCAGTTCGAAGACCTGCTTGCCGCGCAGTTGCTTGTTCTGGTTCAGCGAGTTCTCGATGATCACCGAGACCGCGCGGTCCGCACCGATCAGGTTCGGCAGGATGGTGCAGCCGCCCCAGCCGGGAACCAGGCCGAGGAAGACCTCGGGCAGCGAGAAGGCCGGGATGGCCTTGGAGACGGTGCGGTAGGTGCAGTGCAGACCGACCTCGACACCGCCGCCCATCGCCGCGCCGTTGTAGTACGCGAAGGTCGGGACCGCGAGGGCCGACAGCCGCTTGAAGACGTCGTGGCCGCCCTTGCCGATGGCGAGCGCGTCGTCGTGCTTCTTCAGAAGCTCGACGCCCTTGAGGTCGGCGCCGACCGCGAAGATGAACGGCTTGCCGGTGATGCCCGCGCCGACGATGGAGCCCGCGATGGCCTCCTGCTCGACCTGGTCGATCGCCGCGTTCAGGTTGGCGAGGGACTGCGGGCCGAAGGTGGTCGGCTTGGTGTGGTCCAGGCCGTTGTCCAGCGTGACGAGCGCGAAGCGCCCGGCGCCGAAGGGCAGGTCCAGGTGGCGGACGTGCGCCTGCGTGACGACCTCGTCCGGGAACAGCTCGGCCGCGCCCTTCAGGAGCTCAGCGGTGGTGCTCACTTGGAGTCTCCCTCGGTGTTGAAGTGCGGGTTCTCCCAGATGACCGTGGCGCCCATGCCGAAGCCGACGCACATGGTGGTCAGGCCGTAGCGGACGTGCGGCTGCTCCTCGAACTGGCGGGCCAGCTGCGTCATCAGGCGCACGCCCGAGGAGGCCAGCGGGTGGCCGAAGGCGATCGCGCCGCCGTACTGGTTCACGCGGGCGTCGTCATCGGCGATGCCGTAGTGCTCCAGGAACGCGAGGACCTGGACCGCGAAGGCCTCGTTGACCTCGAACAGGCCTATGTCCTCGATGGACAGGCCGGCCTGGGCGAGGGCCTTCTCGGTGGCCGGGATCGGGCCGTAGCCCATGACCTCCGGCTCGACACCCGCGAAGGAGTACGAGACGAGGCGCATCTTGACCGGGAGGTTGTTCTCCCGGGCGAAGTCCTCGGACGCGATGATCGCGGCGGTGGCACCGTCGTTGAGACCGGCGGCGTTGCCCGCGGTGACCCGGCCGTGGGTACGGAACGGGGTCTTGAGGCCGGCCAGGTTCTCCAGGGTGGTGCCCGGGCGCATCGGCTCGTCGGAGGTGACCAGGCCCCAGCCCGTCTCGCCCGCCGCCTCGTTGGTGTTGCGCACCGAGATCGGCACCAGGTCCTGCTGGATCTTGCCGTCGGCGTACGCCTTGGCGGCCTTCTCCTGCGAGCGCACGGCGTACTCGTCGGCGCGGAGCTTGGTGATCGTCGGGTACCGGTCGTGCAGGTTCTCGGCGGTCATGCCCATGAACAGGGCGGACTCGTCGACCAGCTTCTCGGAGACGAAGCGCGGGTTCGGGTCGACGCCCTCGCCCATGGGGTGGCGGCCCATGTGCTCGACACCGCCGGCGAGGGCGACGTCGTACGCACCGAAGGCCACGCCGCCCGCGACGGCGGTCACGGCGGTGAGCGCGCCGGCGCACATGCGGTCGATGGAGTAGCCCGGGACGGACTGCGGGAGGCCCGCGAGGATGCCGGCCGTGCGGCCCAGCGTGAGGCCCTGGTCGCCGATCTGCGTGGTCGCGGCGATGGCGACCTCGTCGATCTTCGCGGGGTCCAGGTCCGGGTTGCGGCGCAGCAGCTCCCGGATCGCCTTCACGACGAGATCGTCGGCGCGGGTCCCGTTGTAGATGCCCTTCGGGCCCGCCTTGCCGAACGGGGTGCGGACGCCGTCGACGAAGACGACGTCCCTGACGGTACGAGGCACGTTGGCTCTCCTCCAGGTGCGGGTGTGCACTGCTGCGCGGGGGCACGCTCGGCGGATTCCGCTGAGCGCGCGCTCACCTGCCCCATGCTACTTGCGGGTAACCAATGTGGACACCCCCTCCGGCCGGAGCGGCGAAGGTCACACTCTGCCCCCGGGCGCCTGAGCCCGGCCGGAGGCGGACGCGAGAAGAGCCCCCGGCCGGGGCCGGGGGCTCTTGGGGGGCACTGCGCGTGGTGCGGGGACGTCAGTCGGTGGCCGCCAGGGCCGTGACCAGGGCGTCCGTCACCTGCTCGATCTGCCAGGGGCGGGCGCCGTAAGCCGTCAGGGTCTGCGCCACCGCCTCGGCCTCCAGCCGCTGCGGCGGCTCCCAGCACAGCCGGCGGACCGTGTCCGGGGTGATCAGGTTCTCCTGCGGCAGGTTCAGCCCCTCCGCCAGCGCGGAGACGGCGGCCCGTGCCGCCGACAGCCGGGCCGCGGCCGCGGGGTCCTTGTCGGCCCAGGAGCGCGGCGGCGGCGGACCGGCAGGGCTCGCCCCCGGCTGCGGCAGCTCGTTCTCGGGCAGGGCCCTCGCCCGGTCGACGGCAGCCATCCACTGGTCCAGCTGGCGCCGGCCCATCCGCTGCCCGTAGCCGGGCAGGGCGGACAGGGCGTGCACGT
This sequence comes from Streptomyces sp. NPDC060028, assembly GCF_042736725.1. Classification (NCBI taxonomy): domain Bacteria; kingdom Bacillati; phylum Actinomycetota; class Actinomycetes; order Kitasatosporales; family Streptomycetaceae; genus Streptomyces; species Streptomyces sp. NPDC060028. Next base: position 43,620 of record NZ_JBHWVJ010000018.1, read on the forward strand.
TGAGCGGGAGGGCGAGCGCGGCCTCGACGATCGCGGCGTCGCCGAGCACCTTGCCGGGCGACACGTCACGGCGCTGCGCGATGCGGTCCCGCGACTCCCACAGCTCCCGTACGACGGCCATCTGCCGGCGCCGGCGCACCTTGTGCATGCCGGAGGTGCGGCGCCACGGGTCCTTGCGCGGCGGGGCGGGCGGTGCGGCGGCAATGGCGTCGAACTCCTGCCGGGCCCAGTCGAGCTTGCCCTGGCGGTCCAGCTCCTTCTCCAGCGCGTCGCGCAGGTCCACCAGCAGCTCCACGTCGAGCGCGGCGTAGCGCAGCCACGGCTCGGGGAGCGGCCGGGTGGACCAGTCGACGGCGGAGTGGCCCTTCTCCAGCGCGTAGCCGAGCACGCTCTCGACCATCGCGCCGAGTCCGACCCGCGGGAAGCCCGCCAGCCGGCCGGCCAGCTCGGTGTCGAACAGGGAGGTGGGCACCATGCCTATTTCGCGCAGGCAGGGCAGGTCCTGGGTCGCGGCGTGCAGGATCCACTCCGTACCGGACAGGGCCTCGCCCAGCGCGCTCAGGTCGGGGCAGCCCACCGGGTCGATGAGCGCGGAGCCCGCGCCCTCGCGGCGCAGCTGCACCAGGTAGGCGCGCTGCCCGTAGCGGTATCCGGAGGCGCGCTCGGCATCGACGGCGACGGGCCCGGTGCCCGCGGCGAAGGCCGCGACCACCCGGGCGAGCGCGTCCGCGTCGGCGACCACCGGAGGGATCCCCTCGCGGGGCTCCAGCAAGGGAATCGGCAGCCCATCGGACGGAATATCGACGTCGTCCGGGGGGCCGCCCCCGGTGGTGGTGCGCAGGTCTGCTGCGGTCTCTTGGGCGTCGGTCACCGCTCAAGGGTATCCGTGGATACGACGCGCCCGTCGCCGGAACGTTCCGGCGACGGGCGCGAAGGGGAAGGGCGGACGTTTCCCCCGGGTTCCCCGGGAGTTCGCCCGGGAGTCCGCGGGTGAAATCAGTGGATGATCCCGGTCCGCAGTGCGACGGCGACCATCCCGGCCCGGTCGCCGGTGCCCAGCTTGCGGGCGATCCGGGCGAGGTGGGACTTGACGGTCAGGGCGGACAGGCCCATCGATACGCCGATGGCCTTGTTGGACTGGCCCTCCGCGACGAGGCGCAGGACCTCGACCTCGCGGCCGGAGAGCTCTCGGTAACCGCCCGGGTGGCTCGGGGCACCCGGGGGGCGGCGGTGCATACGGGCGGCGGCAGCGCCGATGGGGGCGGCGCCGGGCCGGGAGGGGAGCCCGATGTTGGTCCGCGTACCGGTGACGACGTAGCCCTTCACTCCGCCCGCGAGGGCGTTGCGCACGGCGCCGATGTCGTCGGCGGCGGACAGGGCCAGGCCGTTCGGCCAGCCGGCGGCCCGGGTCTCGGAGAGCAGGGTGAGACCGGAACCGTCGGGCAGGTGTACGTCGGCCACGCAGATGTCGCGCGGGCTGCTGACGCGGGGGCGGGCCTCCGCGATGGACGACGCCTCGATCACGTCACGTACTCCGAGGGCCCACAGATGGCGGGTCACGGTGGAACGGACGCGCGGGTCGGCCACGACGACCATGGCCGTCGGCTTGTTCGGGCGGTAGGCGACCAGGCTTGCGGGCTGCTCGAGAAGAACGGACACCTAGGCCTCCTGGGGGAGTGGCGGGACGGCCGGCTCGGGGAAGGAAGCCGGTGCGAACCGTGCGGATGGTCACTGACTCCTTCGGCACGTCACCCGCCCGGCTTTAGGGAATGATCACGATTTGGTGAGTAACAATTCGGGCAATTCGGACGCACGATCGATCATCGGTTGATCAGAAGCCCACAATGAATGCCCCGTTTTGGCACTCCGTTACGGGTTTGATCGGTCGATCCTCGCCAACCGGGCCGCCCCGGGAGCCCGGACGGCCGCCTCACGCGGCGGCCGACCGGCTTCACACCTACGGGTGGTGCGGACCCCGCCGTTGTGGCAGGGACACCACACCCGTGACCGTCTCCGTCGGCCCCACCGGCGGCAGCCCCGCGATCTGGCACAGCAGCTCGCACCAGGCCGACAAGTGCGCCGAGGTGTCCGGCACGCCGCCCACCCCCTCGCGGGGCGTCCACGAGGCCCTGATCTCGATCTGGGTGGCCGGCCGCCGCTCCGAGAGCCCGCCGAAGTAGTGCGAGCTCGCCATGGTCACGGTCCCGCTCGCCTCCCCGTACGTCAGCCCGCGCGCGTCCAGCGCCCCCGTCAGCCAGGACCAGCACACCTCCGGGAGGAGCGGGTCCGCGGCCATCTCCGGCTCCAGTTCCGCCCGTACGAGCGTCACCAGCCGGAAGGTCCCCTGCCAGGCGTCGTGCCCGGCCGGGTCGTGGAGCAGGATGAGCCGGCCGTCGGCCAGGTCCTCCTCGCCGTCGACGACCGCCGCCTCCAGCGCGTAGGCGTGCGGGGCCAGCCTCTGCGGCGGTTTCGTGGGGTCGATCTCGATCCCCGGCCGTAGCCGGGCCTTCTTCAAGCCGTCGACCGCCCGCCGGAACGGGAGCGGGACGGAGCTCTCCTTCGCGCTGTCCACACCGTCAGCGCCATCTGAAAATCGTCCCTGAGCCGCAGCCATGCGGGGAAGACTAGGCGCAGCGGACGCCCGTACGACGCAGGGACACCCGCGCCGGGCCGGGCACTTCTTCATACGTGCGAAGATTTGAGTCGTGAGCGCCAACGACCTTCCCCTCGCGCACGGCTCCGCCTGTGCTGGGGAGACCCCATTCCAGGGCCAGCCGAGTCAGACGTACGATTCCGCCTTCCTGAAGGCGTGCCGGCGGGAGCCGGTGCCGCACACCCCGGTGTGGTTCATGCGGCAGGCCGGGCGCTCTCTCCCCGAATACCGCAAGCTGCGCGAGGGCACGCAGATGCTGGAATCCTGCATGCGCCCCGACCTGGTCACGGAGATCACCCTCCAGCCGGTGCGCCGCCACAACGTGGACGCGGCGATCTTCTTCTCCGACATCGTGGTCCCGCTGAAGGCCATCGGCGTCGACCTGGACATCAAGCCGGGCATCGGCCCGGTCGTCGCCCAGCCGATCCGCCGCCGCGAGGACCTCGCACAGCTGCGCGACCTCACCCCGGAGGACGTCGGTTACGTCACCGAGGCGATCGGCATGCTCACGGGTGAACTGGGCTCCACGCCGTTGATCGGATTCGCGGGTGCACCTTTCACCCTCGCGAGCTACCTCGTCGAGGGCGGCCCCTCCAAGAACCACGAGCACACCAAGGCCCTCATGTACGGGGACCCGGAGCTGTGGGCCGACCTCCTGGACCGTCTCGCCGAGATCACCTCGGCCTTCCTCAAGGTCCAGATCGAGGCCGGCGTCTCGGCCGTCCAGCTCTTCGACTCCTGGGTCGGCGCCCTGGCTCCGGCCGACTACCGCCGCTCGGTGATGCCGGCGTCGGCGAAGGTCTTCGAGTCGGTCGCCTCGTACGGGGTCCCGCGCATCCACTTCGGTGTGGGCACGGGCGAGCTGCTCGGTCTGATGGGCGAGGCCGGGGCGGACGTCATGGGCGTCGACTGGCGCATCCCGATGGACGAGGCCGTCCGCCGGGTCGGCCCGGGCAAGGCGCTCCAGGGCAACCTGGACCCGGCGGTCCTCTTCTCCACCACGCAGGCCGTGGAGGCCAAGACCGACGAGGTCCTCTCCGCCGCGTCCGGCCTGGAGGGCCACATCTTCAACCTGGGCCACGGCGTCCTGCCCACGACGGACCCGGACGCGCTGACCCGCCTGGTGGACCACGTCCACACCAAGACGGCCCGCTGAGCCGAGCCTCGACGACGTCGGTTCCGTGCCGTGCATGACATGGCACGGGCCGACGTTTCGCATAGATCGCCCGGCTGGCGGGCCGGCCCACGTCCGGCTGCTCCGGGAGGCCGTCCGGGCTACCGGCGGGAGCCCACGCCGGCCGGGCGGTCCCTGCTCCGGGACGCGTACCTCGCCGTACCCGCCCACCCGCGGGTCTACGTCCTGGGTGACATGGACCGCCAGGACCGGCCGCTGCGGATCCTGGTGACCGACCTCGGACAGGCAGGAGGGCCCCCGCGGCGGGAACTGGGACGGGCCGCCTGGGATGCACCGCACCGGACCCCGCGACCCGGCAGACCTTTCCGGCACAGCACTAGACCCCCGCCGCGCGGACCGCCGAGACCGCCTTGCGGGCCGCCACCAGGATCGGGTCCCAGACCGGGGAGAACGGTGGGGCGTAGCCCAAGTCCAGGGAGACGAGCTGGTCCACCGTCATGCCCGCCGTCAGGGCGACCGCCGCGATGTCCACGCGCTTCGCGGAACCCGCACCGCCGACGATCTGGACGCCGAGGAGCCGGCCCGTGCGGCGTTCCGCCAGCATCTTCACCGTCATCTCCGCCGCGCCCGGGTAGTAGCCCGCCGTGTTCGTCGAGCGGATCGTCGCCGTCACGAAGCGCAGGCCCGCCTCCAGCGCGTCCCGCTCGCGCAGCCCCGTACGGGCGATCTCCAGGTCGCAGACCTTGCTGACCGCCGTGCCGACCACCCCGGGGAAGGTGGCGTAGCCGCCGCCCACGCCCGCGCCGATGACCTGCCCGTGCTTGTTGGCGTGGGTGCCCAGCGGGATGTGGCGGGTACGGCCCGCCATCAGGTCCAGGACCTCCACGCAGTCGCCGCCCGCCCAGATGTTCTCGTGCCCCCGCACCCGCATCGACAGGTCCGTGAGGATGCCGCCCGACTCACCGAGCGGCAGGCCCGCGGCGCGGGCGAGCGCGGTGCGGGGTTCCACGCCGATGCCGAGGACGACCACGTCCGCCGGGTACTCCCCGCCCGCCGCCGTGGCCACCGCGACGGCCCGGCCCTCCTCGTCGGTGAGGATCTTCGTCACCTCGGCGCGGGACACCGTACGGATCCCCATGCCGTTCATCGCGGTGTGCACCAGGCCGCCCATGTCCGGGTCCAGCGTGGCCATCGGCTGCCGGCCGCGGTGCAACACGGTCACCTCGTAGCCCCGCCCGACCAGGGCCTCCGCCATCTCCACGCCGATGTAGCCCGCACCGACCACGACCGCCCGGCGGCCCCGCGTCCGCTCCAAAGTGCCCATCAGGCGCTGGCCGTCGTCCAGCGTCTGGATGCCGTGGACCCCGTGCGCGCCGATGCCCGGGAGCCGCGGGCGGACCGGGCGGGCGCCGGTCGCCAGGACGAGCTTGTCGTAGCCCGTCCAGGAGTCGGCGCCGGTGTCCAGATCGCGGGCCCGGACCCGGGACCCGGCGAGGTCCAGCTCCAGCACCTCCGTACGCGTGCGCAGGTCGATGTCCCGCGCCCGGTGCTCCTCGGGGGTGCGGGCGATCAGTTCGTCCCGCTCCGCGACCACGCCGCCGATCCAGTACGGGATCCCGCACGCGGAGTACGAGGTGAAGTGCCCCCGCTCGAAGGCCACGATCTCCAGCTCCGCCGGGCCCTTGAGCCGCCGGGCCTGTGACGCGGCGGACATTCCCGCCGCGTCACCGCCGACCACCACCAGTCGTTCCGTCGCCATCGCCCGCACCGTCCTCCGTCGTCGTCGCCGTCGCGACCACGCTACGGGCGAATGCGTGTTCAGTTCCGGACGTCCGCCGAGTCCGCGGGGTCCGCCGACTCCGCCTCGCGCGGCGCCGGGACCCGCTTCGCCGTCAGGCCCGCCTTCGGCTTCGCCGGGCGCCACTTGCGAAACAGCCGCCGGCCCAGCACCACGGCCCCGGCGGTCAGCGCGAACGGCAGCAGCGCGCCGAACGCCACCGTCAGGTAGCGCACGATCTGTGTGAAGACGTTCCACCCGGCCTTCAGGGCGCCCAGGAAGGTCGGCTCCTTGTCCTTCTTCTCCTCGGCCCGCTCCACCGGCTTGGCCGGCTCCGAGAAGGTCAGCGTGATCGTGCCCAGCGAGGTCTGGTCCTTCAGCGCCGTCTGCTGGGCCAGCAGCGACTCCAGGTCCGACTGGCGCTTGGCGAGCTCGCTCTCCAGCGTGACGACGTCGCCCAACCCCGAGGCCTTCTCCATCATGTCCCGCACCCGCGCCACGCTCGCCTGCTGCGACTTGACCCGGCTGTCGGTGTCCGCGACCTTCTGGGTCACGTCCTGCGCCTCGACCTTCCGGTCGAGCAGCTTCCCGCTGCCCTCCATCGCGCCGAGCACCGCGTCGAAGCGGTCGCCCGGCACGCGCAGGGTCACGGTCGACGTCATCAGGCCGTCGGCGTCGCGTTTGGTGGTCTCGTTGCCGACGTAGCCGCCCGCGTTCTCGGCCGCCGTCCGGGCCGCCGCCGTCGCCTTCTGCGCGTCCGCCGTCTCGACGCCCAGCGTCGCCGTACGGATGATCTGTGCCCGGGCGGGGGCGGGCTGCTGCGGGCCCTTGTCCGGCGCCGCGGGCGCCGCCGCCGCGCCCCTCGCCGCCTCGCCGTCGGGGCGGGGCGCCGCCACGTCCGCCGCCTTGCCCGCCGAGGCGTCGCCGCCGGCGCTGCAACCGGTGAGCGCGAGCGCCCCGGCCAGCGAGAGGGCGGCCAGGGCCGCCGCGGAACGACGTCTGTACTGGGTGTGCATCGCTGAATACCCCCCGAGAATGCGGCTGATGTCGCCGATGGGACGTACAGGGTCCCGCCGCGGGTTTCGCCCGCGCGGTCCCGAGGTGGTCCCGAAGCGGTCACGGTCCGGCCTCGGTGACCGGTCCGAGATCGGTCTGCGACGATGTGTGCATGCACGAAGCGGACACGCGTACGGATCAGCCGGCCGGCCACGGCCCGGGCCACGGGCCCGGCCACGTCGTCGTCATCGGCGGCGGCATCGCGGGTCTCGCCGCGGCGCACCGGCTGCTCGCCGACGGCGCCCGCGTCACGCTCCTGGAGGCGGGCCCGCGCCTCGGCGGCAAGCTGCTCGCCGGCGAACTCGCCGGCGCCCCCGTCGACCTCGGCGCCGAATCCGTGCTCGCCCGCCGCCCCGAAGCCCTCGAACTCGCCCGCTCGGTCGGCCTCGGCGAGGCCCTGCAGCCGCCCGCCACCGCCACCGCCCACCTGTGGACCCGCGGCGCGCTGCGGCCCATGCCGCGCGGCCACCTCATGGGCGTCCCCGGGGACCTGGGGCCGCTCGCCGCCTCCGGCGTGCTCTCCGCCGAGGGCCTGGCCCGGATCGAGGCCGAACGCGCCCTGCCGCCCGCCGAGATCGGCGAGGACGTCGCCGTCGGCGAGTACGTCGCCGCCCGCCTCGGCCACGAGGTCGTCGACCGGCTCGTGGAACCCCTGCTCGGCGGGGTCTATGCCGGCAACGCCTACCGCATCTCCATGCGGGCCGCCGTGCCCCGGCTCTTCGAGGCCGCCCGTACGCACACCTCACTGGGCGACGGCGTACGGGAACTGCAGCACCAGGCGGCGCTCCAGCCCCAGCAGGCCGGCCCCGTCTTCGCGGGCATCGACGGCGGCATCGGCCGGCTCCCGATCGCCGTGGCCGAGGCCTGCCGGGCGGCCGGGGCCCGGATCCTCCCCGGCACCCCCGTGCGGGAGTTGACCCGTAGCGCCGAAGGCACCTGGCGGGTGGTCGCCGACGCGGAGGTCATCGAGGCCGACGCCGTGGTCCTGGCCACCCCGGCGGGACCCGCCGCCCGGCTGCTGGCGGCCCTCGCGCCCGCGGCGGCCGCCGAGCTGCGCGGGGTCGAGTACGCGTCCATGGCGCTGATCACCATGGCCTTCCGGCGCTCCGACCTGCCGGCCGGCATCACCGCGGGCGGCGCGAGCGGCTTCCTCGTACCGCCCGTGGACGGCCGGACCATCAAGGCGTCGACCTTCTCCAGCAACAAGTGGGCCTGGGCCGGGGCCGATCCCGAGCTCTTCCTGCTGCGCACCTCGGTGGGCCGGCACGGCGACGAGGCCGTGCTCGGGCGCGAGGACGCGGAGCTGGTCGAGATCTCGCTCGGCGACCTCGGCGAGGCCGTGGGCCTGGCGGCCCGGCCGGTCGCGTCCACCGTCACCCGCTGGGACGGCGGACTGCCCCAGTACCCGGTCGGTCACCTCGACCGCGTGGCCAGGATCCGCGCCGCCGTAGCGGCCCTCCCCGGCCTCGCGGTGTGCGGCGCGCTGTACGACGGGGTCGGAATCCCGGCGTGCATCGCGAGCGCCGTCCAGGCCGCGGACGTGGTGATGGCCACGGTGGCCACCCCTGGCACAGACCACTGATCGGCACACGGGACAATAGGCACATGACTGCACCAGAGAAGATTCCCAACGCGGGGAAGAAGGCGAAGGACCTCAACGAGGTCATCCGCTACACCCTGTGGTCCGTCTTCAAGCTGAAGGACGTCCTCCCGGAGGACCGCGCCGGTTTCGCCGACGAGGTCCAGGAGCTGTTCGACCAGCTGGCCGCCAAGGACATCACCGTCCGCGGCACCTATGACGTCTCCGGCCTGCGCGCCGACGCGGACGTCATGATCTGGTGGCACGCGGAAACCGCGGATGAGCTGCAGAGCGCGTACAACCTCTTCCGCCGCACCAAGCTGGGCCGCGCGCTGGAGCCGGTGTGGTCGAACATGGCCCTGCACCGCCCCGCCGAGTTCAACAAGTCGCACATCCCGGCCTTCCTGGCCGACGAGAACGCCCGCGACTACGTCAGCGTCTACCCCTTCGTGCGCAGCTACGACTGGTACCTGCTGCCCGACGAGGACCGCCGCCGCATGCTCGCCGACCACGGCAAGATGGCCCGCGGCTACCCGGACGTGCGCGCCAACACCGTCGCCTCCTTCTCGCTGGGCGACTACGAGTGGCTGCTGGCCTTCGAGGCCGACGAGCTCTACCGCATCGTCGACCTCATGCGTCACCTGCGCGCCTCCGAGGCCCGTATGCACGTCCGTGAAGAGGTGCCCTTCTACACCGGACGCCGCAAGTCCGTCGCCGATCTGGTGGCCGGACTCGCCTGAGACCTCCCCTGGGGGGAAGGGCCGGAGGACGACCACACCGTCAGGTGAGCTCCTCCGGTGGATCGGGAGGCCCTGCCCCCGAAACGACGCAGCCGGAGATCCCGCCCGGAAGTTCAGACGACTGGCGGCAGCAGTGCCCTGCGGGCGCTCGCTGCCCGGTCGTCCAGCGACACCGGTGCGGGCTCCGGATGCGGCGCGCACGTGACACGCCGTCCCCGGGTGTCACCCGTGAGGAGATACCGCTCCACGTGACGGTCCACGCAGTCATTGCGTCCGCCGACCACTCCGTGGGTGCCCGCCCCCTCCTCCGTCACCAGCGCGGCCCCGGCGCCGAGCCGCCGTTGCAGCTCCAGGGCGCCCGGGTACGGGGTCGCCCCGTCCCGCTCCGCCGCGACGACGAGCGTCCGGGGGAGTGCGGCCGGCTGCCCGCGCACTTCCACCGGCCGCTGCCGCTCGCTGACCGGCCAGTACGCGCACGGCAGGTTGAGGAAGGCGTTGGCCCAGGTCTCGAACGGGGCCGCACGCGCCAGCTCGGTGTTGTCGCGGTCCCAGGTCTCCCAATCCGTGGGCCAGGGGGCGTCGTTGCACAGCACCGCCGTGTACACGGCCGTCGTGTTCTCGCCCTCGGCCGCCGAGCCCGGGTCCGGCGCGGCCTGCCGGACGAGCGGGCCCGGATCGCCGCGCAGGAAGGCGGCCAGGGCCGCGGCCCGGTCGGGCCAGACCTCGTCGTAGTAGGCGGTCCGCAGGTACGCGGAGTGCAGTTGGCCGGTCCCCACGACCCCGCCCGCCGGAGTACGGGCCACCGCGGCCCGGACGCGCTCGTAGCTCGCCTGCACGGCCTGCGCGGTGGTCCCGAGGCCGTACGCGTCGTGGTGGCGGGCCGTCCAGCCGAGGAAGTCCGCCCAGCGGCGCTCGAAGCCGCGCGCCTGGTCGAGGTTGTTGCGGTACCAGACGCGGCCCGGGTCGGGGTTGACCGCCGAGTCGAAGACCATCCGGCGGACGTGGCCCGGGTAGAGCGTGGCGTAGACCGCACCGAGGTAGGTGCCGTACGAGGCGCCCATGAAGCTCAGCCGCGCGTCGCCGAGCGCGGCGCGCAGCACGTGCAGATCGCGGGCGTTGTTCAGGGTCGTGTAGTACGCGAGGTCCGCGCCGGTCCGCCGCGCGCAGCCGCGGGCGTAGTCCTGCGCGGCGGCGACGCGTTCGCGCTTGTACCGCGGGGAGGGGTCGGCCGGGATCTGCGTCGGGGCCGCGGCGTACTCGGCGGGGTCCTGGCAGGAGAGCGGGCCCGAGCGGCCGACCCCGCGCGGGGCGTAGCCGACGAGGTCGTAGGCGGCGGCGACGCGTTTCCACTCGGGGAGGTCCGCCACGAGGGGGAAGAACGTGCCGGAGGCGCCGGGGCCGCCGGGGTTGTAGACGAGGGAGCCCTGGCGGGCGCTCTCGCGGTCGCCCGCGGCGGGGCCGCCGCCGGTCGCCGTGGCGCGGCTGACGGTGAGCGAGAGCTGCGGCCCGTCGGGGCGGGCGTAGTCGAGCGGGACCCGCAGGGTGGCGCAGCGGACGGGGTCGGGGAGTTCCTCGACGGCGGGGCAGGGGCGGAAATCGAGGCCCGCGACGGCAGCCGCCCGGGCGGCCTGCTCCGCACCCGCCGCGGCCAGGGCGCTGTCCAGGGCCGGATCCGTGGCCGCCCGGGCCGGGGCGGGGGAGCACAGGGTGAGGCAGAGAGCCGCCGCGGCGGCTGCGCGGCGTGCGAGCTTCGTCCGCATGACCGCCCTTCCATCTCATCGTTTCGTCCGATGAAAGGCTTGAGTCGGGCGCCTGTAAAGGATCGCTGGCGGGTGTCGCCCTCGATCCCCCCGGTTGCTACGGGACCGCTCCCCGCTTGTCGTACTCAAGAGCCGCCCGCAGCCCGGGATCCGTGACCGCCCCGAGCCCGCGCACGGCCACCGCGGTGAGCGAGCCCGTGCGGCCGCGCTCGCGGTCGAGCGAGACCAGGAGCCGCTGCCCGTCGGGGGAGGCCCAGGGCGAGTTCTGGTGGCCCTCGAAGCGCGCGATGGCCAGACATCCCAGGGCGAGGATCAGCGGCAGCGCGAACCAGCTCAGCACCATCCCGGCCGAGGTCCCGTCCGGGGGGACGCAGAGCGCGGCCGCCGCCATGGCGAGGATCAGCAGGGTGGCCCGGCGGACCGACCGGACCGCGTCGTGCACCCCCCGCCCGGGCCCGGCGTCCAGTGCGAGGCCCGCTTCGCCGAGCCGCTTCGCGAGGGCCCGTACGGCCGCGTCCTCGGCCACGGCCGTACGTATGGACGCCACCGGGGACTGCCCGTCGGGCCCGAACGCGACGAGCGCGGACCGCTCGTGCGGATCGCGTCCGACCGGGTCGAGCACGGTGGCCCAGCCGGTGTGGGCGAGCAGCAGCCGGTGCTGGCGCTGCATGGAGAGCAGCGTCAGCTCGGCCACCCGCCGCGGGCCGCCGGCGAGGTAGGCGGCCTCGTACAGGTTCAGCTCGTCGTGGTGGTGCGTGATGGCGTCGGCGGATACGGGCTCCGCGACTTCGGTGGCCGCTCTCAGGAGGCGGGTGCACGAGATCAGCACGCCTGCCCAGGCCAAGAGGAGGAACAGGACCCAGAACATGATCGTTTTTTATCGGACAGCGACCGTTCGGGTACGGAGTGCTGCCGATGTGTGAGCACCTCGTGACAGGTCCGTGATGGTCTGTCAGGAGCTGCTGCTACAGCTGGAACTGGACGAACCACCGCAACTGGAGCTGCTCGAACAACTCGAACCGCTGCTCGCGCAGCTGCTCGAAGAGGACCCGCAACTGCTCCCGGAGGAACCGCAGCTGCTGCCCGAGGATGCGCAACCGCTGCCGGAGGAACCGCAGCCGCCACCGGAAGAGCCGCAGCCGGAACCGGAGTCCGCGCCCGATCCGCCGCCGTCACCGCCCGCGCACCAGACGACCGGGATCACCTCGGCGGCCGCCGTCTGGGAGCTGTCCCAGCCGGTGGCGCGGGGCGTGGGCCGGGAGCCGGGCCGGTACCGGTACTGGGCGGCGGCCAGCCGGGTGCCGCGGGCCGCGGGCACGAGCTGCTCGCGCAGATACGGGTCGCGCAGGCCGCGCAGCCCGAACAGCGCGATCTGGACGTGCGAGGTACGGTCGCCCAGGTACTGGGCACGGATCTCGCGCAGCGCGGCCTGCCCCGCCGGGGTGACCCGCTGCTTGGCCCGTGCGGCCCCCGCGGCCCCCATGACCACCCCGCCCAGCAGAACGGGGAACACCATGACGATGAACGGGACCTGCGGGCCGGAGTCCAGGACGAGGGCGATGAAGGTGAGCGGCAGCGACAGCGGTACGAGCACCCCGCAGACCACCGCCTGGGCCACCCCCCACCGGCGCCACTTGCGCCCGGAGCCGGGCAGGGAGATCAGCCCGCGCGCGGCCAGCGCGTCCCCGGTCTCCTGGACGGCCGGGTCGAGCATGGCGGCGTACCGCACCTGGTAGAGCCACCCCGAGGGGGCGTCCCGGTACGCCTGGAGCACCGCCCGCTCGGCGGGGTCGGCGGCCCGCGCCCCGGGGCGTACCTGGACGATCCCGGGACCGCCGCCGGCCACCATCCGGGTGTCCCCGAGCAGCGAGACCAGGGCGGTGTCCACGACGTTGCCGGGGCCGCCCGACAGGAACGCGGCCTCGGACAGGTCGTGCAGCCGCGGGGCGGGCCCGCCGGAGGCCGGCCGGGAACCGCGCAACCCGCGGAAGAGGAGGACGGTGGAGACGATGACGCCGGTCCAGACGGCGAGGGCGAGGAGGATCACGCGGCTCTCCCCACGAGCGCCCGGGCCCAGCGCACGGCGCGGCGCGGCGGCCGCGCCCCGGCCCGGTCCCGCCACCAGGCGGTGAGCCGGCGGCGGGCGGCCGGATCGGTGGGCAGGTCCCGGATCAGCAGGTGCTCGGCGAAGTTCAGCGCGTCGCGGCGGTACCCGGCGGTCATCGGCCGGCGGCGGGCATACCCGAGGAAGGCCTCGCGGTACGCCTCCTCGCCGCCCAGGATCCCGGGCAGCTCGGGAGCCAGCCGGGCCACGACCCCGGCCCGCTTGGCGGCGAGCGCGCGCGACTGCACCCGTACGCGCTGCCGGTCGAAGCCCTCGGGCACGGGCGTCCCGGCCACCAGGGCCGACAGCAGCGCCCCCTGTTGCAGCCCTACGCGAACCCGCGCGGGCCCGCTGTCGACGCCGCCGCCGCGCTTCCCGGCACCGTCGGCCGGACCGGACCCGGCCGGGCCGGACCCACTCGCACCGGACCCGCTCGCACCGGCCCTGGCGGCGCCCGTCCCGGGGGCACCGGTGTCGGCCACGGCCCGGATCCGGGCCAGTTCGGCCGCGAGTTCCGCCTCCGGCGGGAAGTCGTCGTCCCGCTCCAGCAGGACCCCCGGCGGGTCCACCCGTCGGCGCAGCTGCGCCAGGACGTCCAGCACCACCGGCGGGACCGGGTGCGCGTGGGTGTCGTGCCAGACTCCGCCGCGCTCCATCCCGCCCGCCACGTGCACGTACGCGAGCGCCTCCAGCGGGATCGCGTCCAGTACGGCCGCCGGGTCCTCGCCCCGGTTGACGCGGTTGGTGTGCAGGTTCGCCACGTCGATCAGCAGCCGCACCCCCGTCCGCTCCACCAACTCGGTCAGGAACTGGCCCTCCGTCAGCTCCTCGCCGGGCCAGGGGATCAACGCGGCGATGTTCTCCAGGGCCAGCGGCACGGGCAGCGAGTCCTGGGCGATCCGCACGTTCTCGCAGAGCACGTCCAGCGCGTCCCGGGTCCGCGGCACCGGCAGCAGGTGCCCGGCCTCCAGCTCGGGCGAGGAGGTCCGCACGAAGGCGATGTGCTCGGTCACCAGCGGCGCCCCCAGCGCCACCGCCCGCTCGCCGAGCGCGGCCAGCCTGCCCGCGTCCGGCCGGTCGGCGCCGCCGAGCCCCAGCGAGACGCCGTGCGGCACCACGCCGACCCCGCGCTCGCGCAGCCTCAGCAGCGAAGCCGGCAGGTGTCCCGGGCAGATGTTCTCGGCCACCACCTCGACCCAGTCCAGACCCGGCAGCCGTTCCACCGCTTCCGCGATCTCCGGCCGCCAGCCGATGCCCACCCCCAGGCGTGCCATGGGCTTCATGTCCCCCCGCCCCCCCTCGTCGGTCCCCGACGGTACCCATCGGCCCGTGTGCCGATGTCATGGCCCCGACGGAGTCGAGCCAACCGTCGGAGGGGACGTTCAGAGCAACATTTGAGGTTCCCGCCCCCGCGGATCCGCCCACGGCAGGGCAAGATCCGAAAGAGCCGGCCTACAGCCGGGACCGCAGCGCCGGATGGTCGGCGATCACCGTGGCGCTGCCCGGCGCGATCTCCGTGAACCCCGCGTCCCGCACCAGCGGCAGCCCGCTCCCGCTCAGCTCCGCCCACCGCTCGTGCGCGGCCGTCCGTACCGCCAGCCGGAAACCGGACTCCCGCCACGCGGTCCGCTCCGCCCCGGTCAGCTCCCACCAGGCGAGCTGTGCGGCGTGCCCGGCCTGGGCCATCGCCTTGCCGGCCGACATCTCCAGGTCCGGGTTGAGCCACAGCACCACGGTCCCGTCCGCCACCGGGGCGGGCGGGACCGGGTCGTCCAGGTCGGTGCCCGACACCTGGAGCTTGGCCAGCTCCTTGGGCCAGCCGTCCAGCGGCACCGGCGGGTAGACCCGTACCTCCGAGGTGTCACCCTGCACCGTGATGCCCGGCAGAGTGCCCGCCTTGCGCCACTCCGCCCCGCGCGCCCGCCGGACCACCTTGCGGATCCGCGCGTCCTGCCAGTCCCGTACGGCCTCGGCCCACTCGCCCTCGCCGGCCGCCCGCTCGTCGCTCAGCAGCACCAGCACCGCGCGGGCCGCCGTCTCCAGCGCGTCCGTGCGCGCGGGCGGCTCGGCCTTCTCGATGTGCACGACCAGGGGGAGGACGAACTGCGGCGCCTCGTCGCGCAGGACGTGCTCCCGGCGGAAGGGGCTGTCGGCCCCGACCGCCGCCGCGGCTGTGGTGTCGTTCGTGTGCTGGCTGCTCATCCCGCCAAGGATGCCAGCCTCCGCCTTCAGGATGATGCCGCAGGGGTCCTGGCCAGGTGAGGATCTTCCCCATGAAGAGCGATCTTTTTGCGTCCGAGAACCTGGCCCAGCCGTCTGCCGCTCCGGGGATGAGCCTGCAGAACGCCAAGTCCGTCAAGTACACCGGCAACGGTGAAATGCTGGCCCGCCAGGGCTCGATGGTCGCTTTCCGCGGCAACCTCCAGTTCGAGCGCAAGGGCCAGGGCATCGGCGGCATGCTCAAGCGCGCCGTCACCGGCGAGGGCCTGGCGCTGATGTCCGTACGCGGCCAGGGCGACGCCTGGTTCGCGCACCAGGCCGGCAACTGCTTCATCATCGACTTCGAGCCCGGCGACGCCCTGACCATCAACGGCCGCAACGTCCTGTGCTTCGACCCGACCCTGTCCTACGAGATCAAGATGGTGAAGGGCGCCGGCATGACGGGCGGCGGCCTCTTCAACAGCCTCTTCACCGGCACCGGCAAACTCGCCGTGGTCTGCGACGGAAACCCGATCATCATACCCGTCACCGCGCAGTCCCCGGTGTACGTGGACACCGACGCGGTGGTGGGCTGGAGCGCCCAGCTGGAGACCGGTCTGCACCGCTCCCAGTCGGTCGGCTCGATGATCCGCGGCGGCTCCGGCGAGGCGGTCCAGCTGAAGCTGAGCGGCGAGGGCTTCGTCATCGTCCGCCCGAGCGAGCTCACGGAAACCACCACGGCCCACTGAGGCGGCGGGAACCCGAGGAAGGAACACCGACACGGTGGAGGAGAGCGTGGAGCCGGCGGACCTTTTCGAGGAACACCGGGCCCATCTGCAAGCGGTGGCCTACCGGATGCTGGGTTCGCTCAGCGAGGCCGAGGACGCGGTCCAGGACACCTGGCTGCGCTTCGACCGCACCGACACGGGCGACGTCGAGAATGTGGGCGGGTGGCTCACCACCGTCGTCGCGCGCGTGTGTCTGAACC
This sequence comes from Streptomyces sp. NPDC060028, assembly GCF_042736725.1. NCBI lineage: Bacteria > Bacillati > Actinomycetota > Actinomycetes > Kitasatosporales > Streptomycetaceae > Streptomyces > Streptomyces sp. NPDC060028. Next base: position 59,611 of record NZ_JBHWVJ010000018.1, read on the forward strand.
TGCTGCGCTCGCGCGCGACGCGGCGCGAGGACTCCCTCGACGAGTCCTGGGAGCCCGGCGGGAGCCGGATGCCCGACCCGGTGATCAGCCGCGGCGAGGTGATCGATCCCGAGCAGGAGGTCCTGCTGGCCGACTCGGTCGGGCTGGCGCTGATGGTGGTGCTGGAATCCCTGGCGCCGGCCGAGCGGCTGGCCTTCGTGCTGCACGACATGTTCGCCGTGCCGTTCGACGAGATCGCCGCGATGATCGACAAGACCCCGGCCGCGACCCGGCAGCTCGCGAGCCGTGCCCGCCGCCGGGTGCAGGGGCAGGCCCCGCCGCCGGACCCGGACCTCACCCGCCAGCGCGAGGTCGTCAGCGCGTTCTTCGCCGCCACGCGCGACGGGGACTTCGAGGCGCTCGTGGCCATGCTCGACCCGGACGTCGTACTGCGCTCGGACGGCGGCGTCGCGCGGTCCCGGCACACGGTCGTACTGGACGGGGCGCGGACGGTGGCCGGACAGGCGGTCACCTTCGGCGGCCTGGCCCCGTTCGCCCGCCCGGCGCTGATCAACGGCGCCGCCGGCGTCACGGTCGTCGTGGAGGGCCGCCCGATGTCGGTCATGGCCTTCACCGTCGTGGCCGGGAAGATCCTCGCCATCGACGTGATCGCGGACCCGGAGCGGCTGCGCGGGTTCGGCCTCGTCGGCGCGGACGCCTGACCGCGCGGCTCAGGGCCGCCGCCGCGCCGGGCGGCGGCCCTGAGTACGCTCGTAGGCATGGATGAGCGCGAGCACGGCGAGTCGTACTGCCCGGCCCCGGCGACCCCCGCCGGGCGCGTGGAGGGGCCGCCGTACGCCGACTGCCTGGAGTGCGGCAAGCCCACCGAGTACGGGGTCGCGACCCCGGGCGTGGTGCTGTGCCCGGTGTGCGAGTGGCAGGACGCGCAGCGCACGGCCTGCTCCGGCTGAGCGCGCCGTCCTGCCCGGCCGGATCCGGGGCCGGGCTACTTGCCGATCAGCTCGGACACCTTCACGAAGCGGTAGCCGCGCTTGCGCAGCTCCGGCACCACCTTGCGGACGGCCTCCTCGGTGACCGGGGCGGCGCTGCGCGTGCAGTGCATGACCACCACCGAGCCGGGCTTCACCCCGGAGAGCACCTGTTCGGCCACCGCGTCGGGATCCTTGGCGAAGGCGTCCCCGCTGACCACGTCCCACTGGACGGCCGTGACCTTGGCGGCGGACAGGGCCCGCAGCGCCTGGTCGTCGTAGCAGCCGCCGGGGAAGCGGAAGTACGGGACGGTGTTGACGGCCCCCGCCTTGCGGAAGGCGGCGAAGGCCTTGTCCACGTCGGCCCGGGCGGCGGCGCCGTCGAGCGCGGGGAGCCCGTAGCAGGGGGACTTGAAGGCGTGGTGGCTGTACGAGTGGTTGGCGACCTCGAAGTTCGGGTCGGTGCCGATGGACTTCGCCTGGTCCGGGTACTCCTCGGCCCAGCGGCCCGTCATGAAGACCGTCGAGGGCACCTTGAGCGTGCGCAGCGTGGAGATGAGCTGCGGGTTGTCGAAGTGCTCACCGCCCGCGGCGCGCGGGCCCTGGTCGGAGGTCATGTCGGCGTCGAAGGTCAGCGCCACCGTCTTGTCGGTGTGCTGCTTCGCCCGCTCGAAGACCGGGGTCAGACCGTTCGGACCGGGAGCCATGGTCGGGGCCTTGCCGGGCGGACCGGCCTGCGGGGACGCGGGGGCGGACGCCGACGCGGAGGCCGGGGCGGACGCCCGGGCGGAGGCGGAAGGGGAGGCGGATGCGGGGGCGCCGGGGGTGCCCATGCGGGCCTGGCTGCCGGCGTCCGACGTGCCGGTGCCGCCCCCGCATCCGGCGAGGGCGGCACTGAGAGCTGCGACGGCGGCCACGGCCGCCGCTCTACGCGCTGAGATGGTCACATACGCAAAATATATGACTATGTGGCAAGTAGGCGTGTGCGGCACTCGCCCACGTCGAAGTCACCCTTCGGGTACTGCGGATCGATGGCCTCCAGGTGCTCCAGCAGCAGCTTGCTGATGGCCCAGTTGCGGTACCACTTGCGGTCCGCGGGGACGACGTACCAAGGCGCCACCTCGGTGGAGCACCGCTCCAGTGCCAGCTCGTACGCCTCCTGGTACGCGGGCCACGCGGCCCGCTCGTCGATGTCGCCGGGGTTGAACTTCCAGTGCTTGTCCGGATCGTCGAGCCGCTCGAGGAGCCGCTCGCGCTGCTCTTCGCGGCTGATGTGGAGGAACACCTTCAGCACGGTCACGCCGTCGTCCGCGAGGGAGTTCTCGAACCGGTTGATCTCGGAGTAACGGCGGTCCAGCTGATGGCGCGGCACCAGCTCGCGGACACGGGCGATCAGGACGTCCTCGTAGTGCGAACGGTCGAAGATGCCGATCTCGCCCGGCTGGGGGAGGGCCTTCATGACGCGCCAGAGGAAGGGGTGGTTCCGCTCCTCGGGGGTGGGCGCCTTGAAGGCCTTGATCCGGCATCCGGAGGGGTTGAAGAGGCCGATCACGTGCTTGACCGTGCCGCCCTTGCCGCTGGTGTCCATGCCCTGCAGGACCAGCAGGACACGGCGGCGGCCGCCCGCCGTACTGGCCGCGTAGAGCCGCTCCTGGAGGGAGGCGAGGGGTTCGGCCATCCGGGCGGTGGCCGCGACGCCGGCGGCCTTGTCGCGGGGGCCGGCCGGGGTCGCGGAGGGGCGGAGGGCGGCGAGGTCGACGCGCTCACCGGCGGGTACGCGCAGGAGCGGGCCCAGGGGGGTGTCGCGGCCGGACTTCCCGGCGCCCCGGGCCGCCTTCTCCCCGCGCTGTTCCTTCTTCGCCACCGCCACCCACCTCGGTCCCGTCCCGTCGTCTGCCTCCGATCCTCCGGCAGACCGAACGAGAGCGCGAGGTGTCCGCTCACGGCACCAGTGCTGTGGCCGGAAAGGTTTGCCGGGGCGCGTCGTCCGGTGCGGTGCATCGCAAGGCGGAGGACCGCGTCTCGTACTGGACGTACTTGCGCGGTCCGACAACGCGGCGAGGTGCCGTACCGGGCGGCGCGCCCCGGTGAACCTTTCCGGTCGCAGCACTAGCGCCAGGGCCCGGTCACGGCGAAGGTGGTTCCGGGCTGGTAGGCGTTGACGTACATGGTCCGCCGGTCGGGCGAGAAGGTCACCCCGGCGAACTCCCCCCACTCCGGGGCCCCGGGCCGCCCGATGTCGTCGGCGTTGCGGGCCATCGGGTAGACCTCGCCGTCCAGGGCCACCCCGAACACGTACTGCGCGCCGCCGCCGTCCTCGCAGACCATCAGCCCGCCGTCCGGGGCCAGGCAGATGTTGTCGGGGGAGTCCCCGGGGAGCTGGACGTCGGCGGCCGGGCCGAAGACCACGTCCAGCCGGATCCGGTCGCGCAGCGGGTCGTGGAACCACACCTGGCCGTGGTGGTCGGCGGGGGAGCCCTCGCTGCCGCGGGCGTAGCTGGAGACGAAGTGGACGCCAAAGTCCCCCCAGTAGCAGCCCTCCAGCTTCTGCGCGTGCGTGATTCCGCCCCGCCCGAAGTCCTGGAGCCGGACGGGGGTCACGGCCGCCGAGGGGTCCGGTACGGGGACCCACTCCACCGGGAACTCGGCCCCGGGCTCGTCCACCACGGCGAGGTTCGCCACGCCCGGCACGCGCATGGCCTCCAGGGCGCCGCCGGCCCGCAGCGAGCCGAGACCGCCGAGCGGCCGCTCGGGCAGGAAGCGGTAGAACAGGCCGAAGGGCTCGACGAAGGCGTCCTCGGTCTCGTACACGACCCCGCGGTACGGGTCGACGGCGACGGCCTCGTGCGCGAAGCGGCCCATCGCGGTGAGGGGCACCGCGCCGGAGCGGTGCGGGTCGGCGGGGTCGACCTCGAAGACGTAGCCGTGGTCCTTGGTGTAGCCGGAGGTGCCGGTGCGGTCCTCGGTCTCCTCACAGGACAGCCAGGTGTTCCAGGGGGTACGGCCGCCCGCGCAGTTGACGGCGGTGCCTGCGAGGGCGACGCGCTCGGCCGTGACCTGCCCGGCGGGGTCGAGTTCGAGGAGGGTGCAGCCGCCGAGCGCGGCGGGGTCGTACGTGAGGCCGTCGACGGGCGGCACGCGCAGGGTGGCGTAGGTGCGGTTCTCGTGGTTGCGGACCAGGCGGACCCGGCCGGGGGCGCCGCCCGCGGCGAAGGCGGCCATGCCGTCGCAGTTGGCCGGTACGGTGCCTTCGCCGGAGCGCAGGGGATCGCCGGCGCGCGAAAGCACGCGGTACGTGAACCCGGCGGGCAGGTCGAGCAGGCCGGCGGGGTCGAGCACGAGCGGGCCGTAGCCGCGGGCGGCGGGGGCGGCCGTGGCCGGCCCGGCGAAGAGCGCGCCGAGCGCCCCGCCGAAGGTGACGCCGAGCAGGCTGCGTCGGGTGAGGGACATCTGCAACTCCCGGCGGTGGTACGGGCCATGCGACCGCCCCGTGTTACCACGCCGCCGGCCCCGTGACGCTCCCGCCGCGCCGCGCCCCTCCGGGGGGTCGCCTGCGGGCCTGCGTGGTGCGGGGCGGCACGGGAAAATCCAGCCTCGCCGGTGTTTGAGGCGGAGCCCGCGCGGACCCGAGCCCGGGCGGTACCGCCCCCGTCCGGCGCAGCCGAACCGGGCCGACCACCGAGCCCCCGGCAGGGGACCCGGCGGCCGAAGCCGAGCCGCCGAGCCCCTGGCAGGGGCAGGCGGGGTCAGGCGGGGTCAGGCCAGCTTCGCGCTCAGCGTGATCGTCGTGCCCGTCAGAGCCTGGCTGACCGGGCAGTTCTGCTTCGCGTCCTGCGCCGCGGCCACGAACGCGTCGTTGTCGAGGCCCGGCACCTCGCCCTCGACGGTCAGGTGGATGCCGGTGATGCCCTTGCCGGGCACGAAGGTGACGGCGGCCGAGGTGGTCAGCTTGGCCGGCGGGTTGCCCGCCTTCGCGAGACCGTTCGAGAGAGCCATGTTGAAGCAGCTGGAGTGCGCGGCGGCGATGAGCTCCTCCGGGCTGGTCCGCCCGTTCGCCTCCTCGTCGGTGCGGGCCGGCCAGGAGACGGGGTAGCTGCCGAGGCCGGACGAGTCGAGCGTGACGACGCCCTTGCCTTCGAACAGGTCGCCTTCCCAGACGGCGTGTGCGTTGCGGGTGGCAGCCATGGTGGATCCCTTCGCAGAAGCGGAAACGGCCGGTCCGCGGAAACGGGCCGGCGTCACCAAACCTACTGGGACACCAGGGGCTTCGCGTCGCGTGCCAGGGCGGTGAGCCGCGAGATGGCACGGAAGTACTTCTTGCGGTAGCCGCCGTTCAGCATCTCGTCACTGAACAGCCGGTCGAAGGGGACCCCCGAGGCCAGCACCGGTATCTCGCGGTCGTACAGGCGGTCCGCCAGCACCACCAGCCGCAGCGCCGTCGACTGGTCCGGGACCGGGCCGACATCCGTCAGGCAGACCGCCGCCATGCCTTCGGTCAGGGCGCCGTAGCGGCTCGGATGCACCCGCGCCAGGTGTTCCAGCAGCCCGGGGAAGTCGTCCAGGCTCGCGCCCGGGGTCGCGTACGCGGCCTTGGTGACCTGCTCGTCCGAGAAGGGGGCCGGGGCCTCGGGCAGGCCGCGGTGCCGGTAGTCCTGGCCGTCGATGCGCAGCGGCCGGAAGTGCGCGGACAGCCCCTGGATCTCCCGCAGGAAGTCCGCGGCGGCGAACCGCCCCTCGCCCAGCTTGCCGGGCAGGGTGTTGGAGGTGGCGGCCAGCGCCACGCCCTGCTCGACCAGACGGCTGAGCAGGGAGGAGACGAGGACGGTGTCGCCCGGGTCGTCGAGCTCGAACTCGTCGATGCACAGGAGACGGTGCCCGCCCAGGGTCTGCACGGTCTGCTGGAAGCCCAGCGCGCCGACCAGGTTGGTCAGCTCCACGAAGGTGCCGAAGGCCTTCAGCGCGGGCTCGGCCGGAGTGGCGTGCCACAGGGAGGCCAGCAGGTGGGTCTTGCCGACGCCGTAGCCGCCGTCGAGGTAGACGCCGCGCGGCCCGGCCGGAGCCGCGTTCCTGGGGGTCCTCGCGAACCACCGCCGCTTGCCGGCGCCGGTGGCGTGCGCCCCGCCCAGACCGGCCGCGAAGCCGCTCAGGACGGTGACGGCCTCGGTCTGGCTCGGCTGGGTCGGGTCCGGGTCGTACGTGTCGAAGCGCACCGAGTCGAACCGGGGCGGCGGCACCATCTCGGCCACCAGCCGTTCGGCGGGTACCCGGGGCTCGCGGGCGCACAGGGCCAGCGGCCCCGCGTCGGCTATCGGAGGCCGGCCGGAGAGGGATCCGGAGGGCGAGAGTGATGTTGACACAGCACTCAACTCTACGGGCCGTGGCACACTGCACCGATGCGACGCCTGTTCCCTGTGACCGATCAGACATCAGCCCCGGACCCGGCTTCGACCCGCGATGTGCTCGACCGCGAGTGGTCGCTGGACGAGCTCGCCGACGCGTACGCCTACCCGGCGATCGGGCCGGACGGCCACTGGCTGCGGGCCAACATGGTCTCCACGCTGGACGGCGCAGCCCAGCACGAGGGCCGCTCACAGCCCATCTCCGGCGAGAGCGACATGCGGATCTTCGGCACCCTGCGGGCGCTGGCCGATGTGGTGGTCGTGGGCGCGGAAACGGTTCGCCAGGAGGGCTACCGCCCCGCGCGGGCCCGGGAGGCCTTCGAGGCCCGCCGTGCGGCCGCCGGACAGGGCCCCGCGCCCGCCATCGCCGTGGTCACCGCGAGCCTGGAGCTGGACTTCTCGCTGCCGCTGTTCACCTCGCCGCTGGTCCCCACCCTGGTGGTCACGGGCGCCGGAGCCCCCGCCGACCGGATGGCGCAGGCCCGCAAGGCCGGGGCCGAGGTCCTGCTGGCGGGTGACGGCGCCGCGGTGGACCCGGCCCGCGCCGTGCAGGTGCTCGCGGAGCGCGGGCTGCGCCGCCAGCTGACCGAGGGCGGGCCGAGGCTGCTGGGCCAGTTCGTGGCCGCGGACGCGCTGGACGAGCTGTGCCTGACGATCTCGCCGATGCTCACGGCCGGTGCTGCCCAGCGGATCTCCGCAGGGCCCTCAGTCACGGTTCCGCACCGGCTCGCGCCGGCCTGCGTACTGGAAGAGGCCGGGTTCCTCTTCACGAGCTACCGTCGGATCTGACAAGGGGCGGAATTTGTCGTTCCGCTTAGCTTCCGTTGGGCACATATATCTCCGCAGGCCCCGTGCCACAGCGGGGCAGGATGGTTTCCGCAGGGGCCGGCCGGCCGGCCTCGGCCCATGAAGGAGAGGGCGTCCGTGTTCACGAGCGTATTGATGATCGAGCAGCCGCTGACCCCGGTCGACGTGGACTTCGTCACCACCCTTCACGGAGACGAGTCGGTCTCCTTCGTCGTCCTCATGCAACCCCGCGGCGACCGGGACCGGCTGCTGCGCGCCATCGACGACGTAGCGCTCGGTGAGCTTCCCGACGCCATCCGCGAGGGCGACGAACCCGAGGGCGACGCGGCCCGCGGCCCCGCCGAGCTGGCCCTGGAGCTCTCCCTGGCGGCCCTGCGCAAAAAGGGTGCGAAGGCCGTCGGGCAGATCGTCGAGGACCACCCCCTCGACAAGCTCAAGGCGGTCGTCGAGGAGACCGGCGCCGACGAGGTGATCGTCCTGACCGCCCCGCACTACGTGGAGGAGTTCTTCCACCGGGACTGGGCCTCCCGGGCGCGCCACAAGGTCGGCGTTCCGGTGCTCAAGCTCTTCGCCCACAAGGAATAGGGTGTAAGCGGCCGAACCCGCGCACCCGTGCCCCCCGGCTGCCCGCACGTACTCGATCCTGGAGCGACCTGAATGAAGCCCGGCCTGCCGACCGCCATGGAACGGCCCCACTTCATCGGCATCGGCGGCGCCGGCATGTCCGGCATCGCGAAGATCCTCGCCCAGCGCGGAGCAGAGGTGGCCGGCAGCGACGCCCGGGACTCCGAGACCGCCCAGGCGCTGCGCGCCCACGGCGCCACCGTCCACCTCGGGCACGCCGCCGGCCACCTCGCCGACGACGCCACCTGCGTGGTCGTCTCCAGCGCCATCCGCGCCGACAACCCCGAGCTGGCCCGCGCCGCCGAACTCGGCATCCCCGTCGTGCACCGCTCCGACGCCCTCGCCGGCCTCATGGACGGGCTGCGGCCGATCGCGGTCGCCGGTACGCACGGCAAGACCACCACCACCTCGATGCTGGCGGTGTCCCTGTCGGCCCTGGGCCTGGACCCCTCGTACGCCATCGGCGGCGACCTGGACGCCCCCGGCTCCAACGCCCACCACGGCGAGGGCGACATTTTCGTGGCCGAGGCGGACGAGAGCGACCGCAGCTTCCACAAGTACACCCCGCGGGTCGCGATCATCCTCAACGCCGAGCTCGACCACCACGCGAACTACGCGTCGATGGACGAGATCTACGAGTCCTTCGAGACCTTCGTCGGCAAGATCGAGCCGGGCGGCACCCTGGTCGTCGCCCACGGCCAGGCCGGCGCGGCCGAGATCGCCGGGCGGGTCCGGGGCAACGAAGGCCTGACCGTCGTCACGTACGGCGAGGAGCCCGAGGCCGACGTCCGGATCATGAAGATCACCCCGCGCGGCCTGACCAGCGAGGTCACCGTCGTCATCGACGGCCGGATGCTCACCTTCACCGTCTCCGTCCCGGGCCGCCACTACGCGCACAACGCCGTCGCGGCCCTCGCCGCCGGTGTCGCCCTCGGCATCCCGGCGCACAACCTCGCCTCGGCCCTCGGCAAGTACACCGGGGTCAAGCGCCGCCTCCAGCTCAAGGGCGAGGCGGCCGGCGTACAGGTCATCGACTCCTACGCGCACCACCCCACCGAGATGACCGCCGACCTGGAAGCCATCCGCGGCGCCGCCGGGGACTCGCGGATCCTGGTCGTCTTCCAGCCCCACCTCTTCTCCCGCACCCAGGAGCTCGGCAAGGAGATGGGCCAGGCCCTGACGCTGGCCGACGCCTCCGTGGTCCTGGACATCTACCCCGCCCGCGAGGACCCGCTCCCCGGGGTCACCAGCGAGATCATCATCGCGGCCGCCCGGTCCGCGGGCGCCGACGTCACGGCCGAGCACGACAAGGGCGCCGTCGCCGACGTCATCGCGGGAATGGCCAAGCCCGGCGATCTCGTTCTCACGATGGGCGCGGGCGACGTCACGGACCTCGGTCCGGACATCCTCGCCCGACTGTCGAGCTGAAGATCCGAGGGAGCGGGAGAGTCATGTCGTACGAGGTCGAGAAGACGGACGAGCAGTGGCAGGCGGAGCTGACCCCGTCCGAGTACCAGGTGCTGCGCCTCGCCGGCACCGAGCCGGCCTTCCGTGGTGAGTACACGGACACCAGGGCGGAGGGGGTGTACGCCTGCCGCGCCTGCGGCGCCGAGCTCTTCCGCTCCACGGAGAAGTTCGAGTCGCACTGCGGCTGGCCGTCCTTCTTCGACCCCAAGGACTCCGAGGCCGTCGAACTGAAGGCGGACGTCGCCCACGGCATGGTCCGCACGGAGGTCCTCTGCGCCACGTGCGGCTCCCACCTGGGCCACGTCTTCGAGGGCGAGGGCTACCCCACCCCGACGGACCAGCGCTACTGCATCAACTCCATCTCCCTGCGCCTGCATCCCCAGGCGCAGACCCCCGAGGCACAGACCCCCGAGGCCTGACCCGCTGCCACCAACGACCACTGCTCCAGGGCCGGTTCCGCTTCGCGGGGCCGGCCCTTCGGCATGACCTGATCCGGACGCCGAGAAGGGGAAGCGGGCGTGAACCGGTGCGCGAGGGGTTCCGTTCTCCTGGTGTACGGCGCAGTGTCACGCAAGCAACTCCGGCAGGTACACCGGGGGCGCTGTTCTTGGGGCGCCCCTCGACACCCCCCTCACCCCGTAGAGGTCGTCACGCCATGGCAGAACTGAACCGCCGCAGGTTCCTGCAGATCGCAGGCGGCAGCGCCGCCGCCGCGATGCTGAACGAGAGCATCGCGCGCGCCGCCGCCATTCCGGCGCAGGGCAGCACCGGAACGATCCAGGACATCGAGCACATCGTCGTGCTCATGCAGGAGAACCGGTCCTTCGACCAGTACTTCGGCTCGATGAAGGGCGTACGGGGCTTCGGTGACCCGCGGCCCGTCCTGCAGGACAACGGCAAGTCCGTCTTCTACCAGTCCAACGGGACGAAGGACATCCTCCCCTTCAACCCGCAGGTCAACGACCTGGGCATGCAGTTCGTCGAGGGTCTGAACCACGACTGGGCCGGCGGGCACCAGGCGTACAACAACGGCAAGTACGACAAATGGGTGCCTGCCAAGACGGCCACCACCATGTCGTACATGACCCGGAACGACATCCCGTTCCACTACGCGCTCGCGGACGCCTTCACCGTCTGCGACGCCTACCACTGCTCCTTCATCGGTGCCACCGACCCCAACCGCTACTACATGTGGTCGGGGCACACGGGCAACGACGGCGTCGGCGGCGGCCCGGTCCTCGGCAACCAGGAGGCCGGGTACGGCTGGAAGACCTACCCCGAGCGCCTGGAGGCGGCCGGCGTCTCCTGGAAGATCTACCAGGACATCGGCGACGGCCTGAACGCCGCCGGCTCCTGGGGCTGGATCAGCGACTCCTTCCGCGGCAACTACGGCGACAACTCCCTGCTGTACTTCAACAGCTACCGCAATGCCCAGCCGGGCAGCGCCCTGTACGAGAAGGCGCGCACGGGCACCAACGCCAAGGCGGGCGAGGGCTACTTCGACAAGCTGCGCGCCGACGTGGTGAACGGCACCCTGCCCCAGATCTCCTGGATCGCCGCGCCCGAGGCCTTCAGCGAGCACCCGAACTGGCCCGTCAACTTCGGCGCCTGGTACATCTCGCAGGTCCTCGACGCGCTCACCGCGAACCCGGCGGTGTGGGCGAAGACCGCCTTCTTCATCACCTACGACGAGAACGACGGCTTCTTCGACCACGTGGTGCCGCCGTACCCGCCGACGTCCTCGGCCTGGGGCCTGTCCACCGCCGACGTGTCCAAGGACCTGTACGCCGGTGGCGGCGGCTACACGGCCGGGCCCTACGGGCTGGGCCCGCGCGTCCCGATGATCGTGGTCTCCCCCTGGAGCAAGGGCGGCTACGTCTGCTCCGAGACCTTCGACCACACCTCCGTGATCCGCTTCATGGAGAAGCGCTTCGGCGTGCAGGAGCCCAACATCTCGCCGTGGCGCCGCGCCGTCTGCGGTGACCTGACCTCCGCCTTCGACTTCAGCAAGGCGGACGCCTCCCCGGCGGCCCTGCCCTCCACCGCGGGCTACATCCCGCCGGACCACAACGCCCACCCGTCCTACCACCCCGTCCCGCCGGCCACCGGCGCCCTGCCGAAGCAGGAGGCGGGCGGCAAGCCGACCCGTGCGCTGGGCTACAGCCCGTACGTGGACGGCAAGGCGACGACCTCCACCGGCAAGTTCACGCTGACCTTCTCCAGCGGCCCGTCCCTGGGCGCCCACTTCCACAGCACCGCGGGCAACCGCACGGACGGGCCCTGGCCCTACACGGTCGAGGCGGGCAAGACCCTGTCGGACACCTGGAGCACCAGCAGCTCCACCGGCAACCAGATCAACCTCACGGTCTGGGGCCCGAACGGTTTCCTGCGCACCTGGAAGGGCCCGGCCAAGAAGGCCGGACCCGAGGTCACCGCCCGCCACGTCGACTCCACCGGCAGCCTGGCCCTCACCCTGACCAACACCGGCAGCGCCGCCGTCAACCTCACGGTGACCAACGCCTACGGCGGGGCCGCCCAGACCTTCAAGGTCAACGCCGGCGCCACGGTCGCCCACACGGTCGACCTGCGCACCACCGGCCGCTGGTACGACGTCAAGGTCGTCTCCGACGCCGACACCACCTTCCTGCGCCGCTTCGCCGGCCACGTCGAGACGGGCGCCCCCGGCGTCTCCGACCCGGCGCTCAAGACCGTCTGACGCGGTCGTCCGGCGTACGCAGCAGCCGCCGCTCCAGGACCGCGAGGTCGCCCGGGCGGTGGCTGCGGGCGTGCCGGAGCAGCAGGTCGCGGGCCGTGTCGGGGACCTGGCGGCGGCGGGGGTGGCGGGTGGTGAACTCCTCGCTCGCGAAGAACCGCACGGCGCCTTCGAGGCCCGCCCGGTCCGTCTCCCGTACCGCCCGGGCGAGTTCCTCCGTGGACGCCCGGGCCAGCAGCCGCCCGGGGACCCCGGGTCGAGCAGCCGGCCGCGCCCGAGGTCGGGATGGAGGCTCTCGCAGTACTCGCCGACCGTGCAGACGCGGCCGTCTTCGACCGCGTGGGTCGTATCGGTGGCGGCGACCTCGCGGAGCCCTGGAGGCCCGAGTCAGTGGTCCGCGGCCTTGGGGAGCAGGCGGTCGATCAGGGCCAGTGCGATGGCCGAGACGATGAAGGCCAGGTGCACGATGACCTGCCACATCGTCTGTTCCCAGCGCCAGTTGGCGCCGGTGATCTCGATGAAGGACTTCAGCAGGTGGATCGAGGAGATCCCGATGATCGCCGTCGCCAGTTTGACCTTCAGCACGTTGGCGTTGACGTGGCTCAGCCACTCCGGTTCGTCCGGGTGGTTCTTGAGGTTGACCCGGGCCACGAAGGTCTCGTACCCGCCGACGATCACCATCAGCAGGAGGTTGGCGACCATCACCACGTCGACCAGGCCCAGCACGATCAGCATCGTGCGGGTCTCGTCGAGGGAGTCGATGTCGCCCACGAGGTGGGCGAGTTCCTTGAGGAAGATCCAGACGTAGACCACCTGGGCCACGATCAGGCCCAGGTACAGCGGCAGCTGGAGCCAGCGGCTGACGAACATCAGGGCACCGATGCGGTGCCCCATGGTGGGGGAGGGTTTGACGGGAGGCGCGGGCGGCATGCGGGACTTTCGACGGCAGGTCACGGGACCCTTCCAGGCTGCCCTCCGCCCCGGTCCGAAGACCTCGGCCGGAGGTACGGAAGTCCCGCGCCGCCTCCACCGATCGGACTCCCCCCAGAGGGCTACGGCCGCTTTCGCGCCCTGCGGCGGCGCAGGAGTACGCCGACGGCCGCGCCGGCCAGGGCGGTCACGGCGACCCCGGCCGCCGTCCACCAGGCGGCGCTGCGGTCCGTGGCGCCGGGCTCGGCCGCGGGCGTCGGGGAGGGGGGCCCGGCCGGGGACTGCGCCGGCGCGGGGGCCGACGGCGGGCTCGCCGACGGTGTGGCGGGCGCCGGTGTGGCGGGCGCCGGGTCCACCACGGGTACGGCCACTTCGCGGTCCCCGTGCCCCAGAGCCGGGAAGCCGACGTCCACGCTCACCTTCCAGCTGCCGGGCGGCAGTGTCTCGGCGGTGCTCCACCCGGCGGGCGGCGCGGCCGGATCGCGGACCAGGCGCCAGGGCCCGAGCGTGCGTGCGCCGTCGCCGCTCACCGCGTTCACGGTGGCGGCGACCGCGGACTCGACGGCGTCCCCGTCGTTCTCCCAGGTGACGTCGGCGGTGACGTGGCCGCCGCGCTGGCCGGTGACCACCACCTTCACGTTGTCGCCGTGGGCGTGCGCCGCGGCGGGGGACAGCAGGACCAGGCCGAATGCGGCCAGGGAGGCCAGGGAGGTCAGGGAGGCCGGGAAAGCGGTTCGTCTGTGCATCGTCGCTGTGCTCCGGGTGGGGTGAGGGGGAGGAAGGGGCCGGCTGGACGGCCGGGGGAGGCGGCCGTCCAGCCGGTGTCGAGCGGTCAGGCGGTCACGCGGTCAGCCGGCCGGTCAGCCGGCCTTCTGTACGGTCCACAGCTGGCCCGCGCCACCGTCGGCGCGCTGGAGTTCCAGCAGCCAGGTCCCGTAGTAGGGGCGGTTGCTCACGGTCAGGGCGAAGCCGCCGCCCGGGTCCGTGACGGTCACCGCGCCACCGCGGGACGTCAGCCGCCAGGCCTGGGCGCCGCCCGAGCCGCACGGCTGCTGCGCGACCCACATGCCCGCGGCGGGTGCGCCGCCGGGCTGGAGGCACTTGCCGGAGGCCGCGGAGCGGATGCGGACCTGGCCGCCGCCCGCGTCGTCGAAGAACCACTGCTGCTGCGCGTAGCCGTTGGCACGGGACCCCACGAGCACGGTGCCGTCGCCGCTGCGGCCTCCCCACAGCTCGGCGGCCATGCCGGTGCTGCCGTTGCCGAGCACGTAGCGGGTGCCCGGGGTGGTCGCGCCGCCGTCGGTGCGCTGCGTACGGAAGGACGCGGCCTGGCCGGCGCCGCTGTCCCGGCCGGCGCCGTCGCGGACGGAGACGGCGACCGAGTACGAGGTGCCGGGCTGGAGGTTGTAGATCCGCAGCACCTGGGACTGGACCCAGGTCAGGTGCTTACCGTTGAGCAGCACCTGGTACCAGGCGGCGCCCTCGACCTTGGGCCAGCTCACCACGACGGAGTCGGACCGGATCTGGCCCGCCGTCACGGCCGGTCCGCCGGTGGGCTTCTTGGTCGGGGTCGGCGTGGGCTTCTTGGTCGGCGTCGGGGTCGGCTTCGGACCGGGGTCGGTGCCGCCTCCGCCGTTGTCGCGCATCAGGAACTGGTTGTCGGCGATGTTCCAGTGCGTGGCCAGATAGCTGCCCGGCTTCGGGCTGGTGTGGAAGTAGTCGTCGTGGTTGCAGTCCAGGATGTTCTCGGACGCCTGGTTGGTGCAGACGTTGCGCATCTGCGGGTAGTACGGGGTGTCCGAGTAGCACATGACGTCGAACTCGTCGGTGCAGTGGGCGCCGCGGCTGGTGTTCGGGGCGCTGTTGTTGACCGCGCCCAGGTTGTGGCCGAGTTCGTGCGCGGCGGTGTGGCCGCCCCAGCAGCCGGAGTCCGTACGCCCGTAGGAGGGGCCGAAGTTGCTCTGGTTGGCCTGGCCGGGCCGCTCGTCGCCGTTGAAGGTGCCGATGCCGCAGTAGATCTGGGTGTCCGCGAAGATCATGTACTTGCGGTCCCGGCGGTCCAGGCCCTTCGCGGCGAGCGCGGCGTTGGTCGCGCTGAACTCGGACAGCGCCGAGTCCGGGAGCTCGATGTCGAGCACGGTCGGAGTGCAGTCGGCGGCCGTCACGTAGCGGATGTGGCGGATCCCGCCCGTCTCCTGGGCGCTCGTCGAGTAGATGAGGTCGGCGTCGGCCGCCCACTTGCGGAACGAGGCGGCGTACTCGGAGTAGCGGTCCCGGCCGGGGCCGTGGACGTACGCGACCTGCACGCGGTTGCCGGTGCTGCCGTCGCCGTCGCACTGGACGGTCTGGCCCGCGGGACCCGCGGCGACGGCCTTGTCGCCGGACGCGGCGGTGGAGGGGCCGGGCGCGGGCGCGGCGGCGGTCTTGGCGCCTGCGGCGTCGGCGGCGGCGGGCGCGTCCTGAGGACGCCCGCCGTCCTGCGTGGTCGCCGGGTCCTCGGCCGCGGGGCGGGCCGGATCGGCCGCCGCGGCCTTGGTGGCGACGGCCGGGACGATGTCCTTCTTGATGTCGACGCCCGTGGGCGGGGCGTCGGGGCCGTGGGTGCACAGGCCCGCTCCGGTGCGGTAGACGCCGGCGCACCGGTCGCCCTTGGGAGCGGCCTGGAGCCCGTCGTAGACCATGCCGCGTCCGCCGTCGTTGGCGGGCGCGCCCACGATGGGGTCCGGGTCCTGGTCCCGGGCGGGGGCGGCGGCCGGGGCGGCGTCCGCGGCGGCTCCGGATGCCAGTGCGGGCGACGCGGCCTGGGCGCCGTCGCCGATTCCGGAGTAGGCGATACCGGCGGCGATCACCGCCGCCGTGGCCGTGGCGGCGGTGAGAAGTATGAACCGGCGGGGTTTGCGCCGGTGTTCCCGCCGTCTGCGACGTCCTGTCATGCGCACCTCAAATCGTGATCGGAGTGACCGGGTGCTGCGGAAGCCTGCCAGACGGATGCGGAGGAGAATTCGGACAAACGGGAGTGGGCGTCAAGAAATCATTCCGTTACCTGTCGGCCGGATTTGACGAACACTCAATTGTCAATGAAATCAAGGGAGTTGAGCATCCCTTGAGGTAATGGTCCAGGCCTTCATGGCGGCGCAGTTATCGAATCGAAATAATCGACGAGGGTTTATTGACGGGAATTCAGTCAGGGATTCATCTAATTGCTACCTGCCGAATTGGGTCCGTCACGACCCGTCACGAACCGGGCCGGTCGAGCCCACCGCGCCGGTTTCCCAGGCCCAGGCGGCGATCTCCACCCGGTTGCGCAGCCCCAGCTTGGCCTGTACCGAGACCAGGTGGGTCTTGACCGTGGACAGCGAGATGAACAGCTCGCCCGCGATCTCCTGGTTGGTCAGCCCGCGCGCCACCACCCGTACGACGTCCAGCTCCCGCTCCGACAGCGGCTGCCGTCCGCCGCCGCCCGCCGCGTCCGCCGCACCCGCACCCGTGACCGCACCCGCACCCGTGACCGGGGCCGGGCCCCGGCCCGGCTCCGGGTGCTCGCCGAGCCGCCTCAGCAGCCGGACCGTGACCGCGGGCGAGATCAGCGCGTCCCCGCGCGCGGCCGCCCGTACCGCCTCCACCAGCAGCGCGGGCCCCGCGTCCTTGAGCAGGAAGCCGCAGGCCCCGCCGCGCAGCGCCCCGTACAGGTAGTCGTCCTGGTCGAAGGTGGTGACGATCACCACCCGGAGCGGATCGGCCACCCCCGGCCCGGCCAGCAGCCGGGTCACCTCGATCCCGTCCAGCCCGGGCATCCGTACGTCGACCAGGCACACGTCCGGGCGCAGCCGCCGGGCCAGCTCCACGCACTGCGCGCCGTCCCGGGCCTCGCCGACCACCTCGATGTCGCCCTGTGCGCCCAGGATCAGCGCGAAGCCGGTGCGAACCATCTCCTGATCGTCGGCGATCAATACCCGGATGTCCCTGTTCATGCCATTTATCCTGCCAGGCCGGGCAGCAGCGGGAACACGCCGGTCACCCGCCAGCCCCCGCCCTCCGCCGGACCGGCGGTGAGCTCGCCGTCCACCGCCTCGATGCGTTCGCGCAGCCCGATCAGGCCCAGTCCGCCGCGGCCGCCGGGCGGAGTGTGGCCGCGCCGGTCCCCGGCGTCGTTGACGACCTCCACCGTCAGGCGTACGCCGTCTGTGGTGAGCCTCACCCGCGTGGACCGCGCGCCCGGAGCGTGCCGCGTCACATTGGTCAGCGCCTCCTGGACCAGCCGGTGCACCGAGGTCTCCACCTCCGGGGCGAGCTGCACGCCCCGTACCGTCTGCGCCAGCTCCAGTACGGCCCCCGGCCGGTCCGCGACGAGCCGGCTCAGCTCGGCCGGCAGGTCCTGCGGCCGGACGGATCCGGAGTCCTGCTCCCGCAGTACGCGGACCAGCCGGCGCATGGAGTCCAGGGTCTCGGCGCCCGCCTGCTCGATGGAGCGCAGCAGCGGGTCCAGGCGCTCGGGGGCGCTCTCCCGGATCGCCTGGGCGGCCTGGGCCTGCACGACGATCCCGGTGACGTGGTGGGCCACGAAGTCGTGCAGGTCACGTGCGAGTTCGTGCCGCTCGTGCTCCCGTACGGCCGCGACGGCCCGTGCCCGGCGCTGGTCCAGGATCCGCAGGTAGCCGCCGAACCCGGCCGCCGCGGCCGCGGCCAGGGTCAGGGCGAACGCGGCGCTCTCCGCGGTGTCGTCGCTCGGCATCCGCAACGGCGCCGCGGCGGCCGCGGCCCACAGCAGCAGGCACAGCGCGATCACCCGGCGCGGGGGGCTGTGCCGGGCGCACCGGGCCAGCAGCACCAGCAGCGCGGCCGACTCCAGCAGCCCCCAACTGCCTCCGGTGCCCCGGTCCGGCAGCAGCAGCGCGGCGGTGACCGCGAGGGACACGGGGGCGGCGAGCAGCGCCCGGCGGTCGAGGGAGAGCCGGGTCCAGCGGCCCGGCAGCAGGGCCACCGCGCCGACGAGGGCGCCGGAGGCGAGGACGGTCCAGGCGCGCGGCTCGGCCACGGTGATCCAGTCGAGCGCCCACACCAGGACGCAGCCCGCCGCCACCAGCAGCGCGGGGATTCTCTCTCGGCGCATCGTTTTCCTGAGGTGGATACGGACCGTGGATGTGAAAAAGCCCGTGGGGGTACGAGGAAAACCTCGTACCCCCACGGGATCAACAGGGTGAGTGACGGGACTTGAACCCGCGGCCACCTGGACCACAACCAGGTGCTCTACCAACTGAGCTACACCCACCACGACGGGCGGCGGACCACCCGTTCGATGTGCATGCACAGCATAGCCGATCAGCGGGGTGGTCCTGCGACGCGTTATTGCGCCGCAGCGGGGCCGGCGTGCGAATCGGCGCGCGAGGCGGCGTGCTCGACGGCGGCCGCGGCGAAGGCCCGGACGATCGGGTGCGGCCTGGTCCCGTCCCCGGACAACTCGGGCTGGAAGAGGGTCGCCAGGAAGAAGGGGTGCCGGGGCAGCTCCGCGATCCGCACCTGGCCGTCCTCGTCGTGCCCCGACAGCCGCAGCCCGTGCTCGGCGAGCGCCGGCAGGTGGCGCGGCTCGGGCCCGTAGTTGCAGTGGTAGTGCTCCATCGACCGCTCGGCGCCGAGCACGGACTCGGCGAGCGACCCGGGCTCGGCCCGTACGAGGCCCTGGTGCCCGACCAGCGAGCAGGCCAGCGGGGCGATCAGCATGTCCTCGGCGCCGGGGTCGTTCTCGGCGTGTGCGACGGCCGTCAGTCCGCACACGGAGCGGGCGTACTCCAGCAGCGTGTGCTGGAAGCCGCCGCAGGTGCCGAGGAAGGGGATCCCCTCCTCCCGGGCCACCCGGATGGCGGCCAGCGCCCCGGCCTCGCTGGCGTACGGGCTGCCGGGCAGCACCCAGACCCCGTCGAAGCGGGCCAGTGATCCGGAGGCGACCCAGGCCTCGGCGTCGGCGGTCGGGATCCAGTAGGCGTCGACGACGAGGGCGTCGCGGGAGGCGAGCGCGTCGAGCAGCAGGGGGATCCGGACGTGCGACGTGACGTGCGGGGAGCGGTCGCCGACGAGGGCGACCCGGGCGATCTTCCCGGTCCGGGAGGCGGGGGAGGTCTGTGTGATGTCTGCGGCGGTGGTCATGCAGATCATCCTGCGGTCCGGATCCACTTCAGCGCCAACGATTGTTCCTGCACACTCCATAAGCAGCGCTGATGATGATCGGTGACAGGGTGGCCGCATGGATCCGCATCTGCTGCGCACCTTCACCACCGTGGCGCGCCTCGCCTCCTTCTCGGCCGCCGCCCGCGAGCTCGGGTACACCCAGTCCGCCGTGTCCCAGCACATCGCCGCGCTGGAGGGCGACCTGCGGGTGGAGCTGCTCACCCGGCGGCCCGTGGCCCCGACGGCGGCCGGCGCGCGGCTGCTGGAGCACGCCGGCCCGCTGCTGCTGCGGCTCGACGCGGCGCGGGCCGACGTACTGCGGCTGGGCGCCGCGCCGCCCGGGCGGGTCGTGCTCGCGGCCTCCCCGCTGTCCGTCGGGCCCCGGCTGCTCGCCGCCCTGCCCGCCTGCGGGGTCACCCTGCACGTGCTGTCCCCGGCCGATGTCCCCGCCGCCGTCGCCACCGGCGGCTGCGACCTCGGGCTGGTGGACGGGCTCGCCGCGATCAGCGACCCGCTGCGGCTGCCGGACGTGGCCCCGCTCACCGTCACCGGCGTGGCGCAGGAGCCCCTGGCCGTGCTGCTCCCGGCCGGGCACCCGTGCGCGGGCCGGGCGGGGCTGCGGCTCGACGATCTGGCCGACGCGCGCTGGATCGACGCCCCCGGCATCGGGACGGCGCCGCCCGGGGCCCGCACGGCCCTGCGCTACGAGGGCACCGATCTGCACGCGCTGTGCGCCTTGGCCGCGGCCGGGCACGGCCTGGTCGTACTGCCGCTGCGGGTGGCGCGGGCCGCCGGGGCGGGGGTCGCCGTACCACTGACCGGGCCGCGCCTGGTGCACCGCAGCGAACTCCTCTCGCCCGGAACTCCGACCGGCGCGGCCGCTGCGCTCGCCGCACGGCTCACGGCAGGATCCCCGTATGGAATCTGACGTGAAATCCGACGCCATTGCACCCGACGCCCCCGCATCCGACACCTCCGCACCGGACGCCGTCGCAGCGGAGGCGTTCACCTCCGTCGACTACGCCGCCCGCATGGCCGCCGCCGCGCAGAGCGCCGCCGATGCCGGACTGGCCGGCCTGCTGATCGCCCCCGGGCCCGACCTGACCCACCTCACCGGCTACCGGCCCGTCGACACCGAGCGGCTGACCGTGCTCGTGCTCGCCGCCGGGCAGGACCCGGTGCTCGTCGTGCCCGTGCTGGAGGCCCCCGACGCGGCCAAGGCGCCGGGCGCGGCCGCGCTGAGCCTGCGCGACTGGGCCGACGGGAAGAACCCGTACGCGGTGGCCTCCCCGCTCCTGGACGTGGCTGGGCGCTTCGGGGTCAGCGACAACACCTGGGCCCTGCATCTCCTCGGCCTGCAGCGGGAGTTGCCGACGACCTCGTACGTACCGCTGACCGACGCGCTGCCGATGCTCCGCGCCGTCAAGGACGAGCGGGAGCTGGCACGGCTCGCGGCGGCGGGGGAAGCCGCCGACGCCGCGTACGCCCAGATCCTGCACGTCCCCTTCGCCGGGCGGCGGGAGAGCGACGTCGCCGCCGACCTGGCCGCGCTGCTGCGCGTCCACGGCCACTCCCAGGTCGACTTCACGGTCGTCGGCTCCGGCCCCAACGGCGCCAACCCGCACCACGAGGCCGGCGACCGCGTCATCCGGCACGGCGACATGGTGGTCCTGGACTTCGGCGGCCTCAAGCACGGCTACGGCTCCGACATCTCCCGCACCGTGCACGTGGGCGAGCCCACGGCCGAGGAGCAGCGCGTCCACGACATCGTCCGCGAGGCCCAGCAGGCCGGGGTGGCGGCGGTACGGCCGGGCGCCGCCTGCCAGGACATCGACCGGGCGGCCCGCGCGGTGATCACCGAATTCGGCTACGGCGAGCGGTTCATCCACCGCACCGGCCACGGCATCGGAGTCACCACGCACGAACCGCCGTACATGGTCGAGGGCGAGGAGCAGCCGCTGGTCCCCGGCATGTGCTTCTCCGTGGAGCCGGGCATCTACCTCCCCGGCCGCTTCGGCGTCCGCATCGAGGACATCGTCACGGTCACCCAGGACGGCGGCCGCAGCTTCAACCACGCGCCCCGGGAGCTCGCGATCGTCGAGTAGGGCAGATCGTCGGGCAGGGCCGGGCGCGGGATCCCGTCACGGTCCGAGGATCACCGCCGACTCGCCCGGTACGCGGATCCGCCCGTCGGGACCCGGGTGGTCGGCGGGTGTCCAGGCGGCCAGCACCCGCACCCCGTTGCCGCCCAGTGCGATCGTCGTCGGCTCCCCGGCGAGGTTCACCACGACGCGGACGTCCCCCCGCCGGTAGGTCAGCCAGCGCCGCTCCTCGTCATGTGCGACCCGGAGCGCCGCCAGGTCGGGGTCGCGCAGGTCCGGGTGGGTGCGGCGGAGCGTGACGAGGGTGCGGTACCAGTCCAGCAGGCGGGCGTGCGGGGTCTGGCCCGGCTCGGCCCAGTCCAGGCAGGAACGCTCCCGGGTGGCCGGGTCCTGGGGGTCGGGGATCTCTTCGGCCTTCCAGCCGTGCGCCGCGAACTCCCGGCGCCGGCCGGTGCGTACCGCCTCGGCGAGCGCCGGGTCGGGGTGGTCGGTGAAGTACTGCCACGGCGTGCCCGCGCCCCATTCCTCGCCCATGAACAGCATCGGCACGAACGGCCCCGTCAGCGCCAGTGTCGCCGCGCACGCCAGCAGCCCGGGGGAGAGCGAGGCGGCGAGCCGGTCGCCCAGCGCCCGGTTGCCGATCTGGTCGTGGGTCTGCGTGTAGCCCAGGAAGCGGTGCGCGGGGGTGCGGCCGCGGTCCACCGGGCGGCCGTGGTGGCGGCCGCGGAAGGAGGACCAGGTCCCGTCGTGGAAGAAGGCCCGGGTCATCGTCTTGGTGAGGGCGGCGAGCGGGGCCTCGGCGAAGTCGGCGTAGTACGCCTGGGATTCGCCGGTCAGCGCGCAGTGCAGGGCGTGGTGGAAGTCGTCGTTCCACTGGGCGTGCAGGCCCAGGCCGCCGGCCGCGCGGGGGGTGGTCGTACGCGGGTCGCACTGGTCGGATTCGGCGATCAGGAACAGCGGGCGGCCGGTCTCGGCGGCGAGCTCGTCGACCGCCGCCGCCAGCTCCTCCAGGAAGGTCAGCGCCCGGCCGTCGGCGAGCGCGTGGACGGCGTCCAGCCGGAGCCCGTCGATCCGGTAGTCCCGCAGCCAGGCGAGGGCGCTGCCGAGGAGGTACGAGCGGACCTCGTCGGAGCCGGGCGCGTCGAGGTTCACCGCCGCGCCCCAGGGGGTGTGGTGGGTGTCCGTGAAGTACGGGCCGAAGGCGGGGAGGTGGTTGCCGGAGGGGCCGAGGTGGTTGTGGACCACGTCCAGTACGACGCCGAGCCCGGCGGCGTGGGCCGCCTCGACGAACCTGGCGAGCCCGGCCGGGCCCCCGTACGGCTCGTGCACCGCCCAGGGCGCGACCCCGTCGTACCCCCAGCCGTGGCGACCGGGGAAGGGGCAGACCGGCATCAGCTGGACGTGGGTGACGCCGAGGCCGGTGAGGTGGCCGAGGCGGTCGGCGGCCGCGTCGAAGGTGCCCTCGGGGGTGAAGGTGCCGATGTGCAGCTCGTACAGGACCGCGTCCTGGAGCGGGGTGCGGGGCGACGGCGTACGGGGGGTGAGGGAGGCGAAGTCGACCACCGCCGAGAGGCCTTCGGGTCCGTCGGGCAGCCGCCGCCCGCGCGGGTCGGGGCGTACGGGTCCCTCGGCGCCGCCTTCGCCGTCCGCCGGCAGGAATCCGTACCGGGACCCGTCGGCCGCCGGGGCCTCCACGACCCACCAGCCGTCCCGGTCCGGATCGCGCGCCATGTCGTACGTGGCGTCGTCAAGTCGCATGGCGACCCGACCTGTCAGCGGTGCCCACACCTCGAACTGCACGGACGGTCCCCTCGTCTGCGGCGGTACCCCAGCATGCCTGTCCGACCCATCATTCCGGTGCCGGCGGGGCAGTTCTGGACACTCCGGCCCTGACGGGCCGACAATCACCCTGTGACGTCCAGTTTCGAGTTCCCCGCCTACCCCGCGCCGCGGCTCTCCGACGCCGAGCGCGACAGGGCGCTGGGCCAGCTCAGGGAGGGAGCCGCGCTCGGCAAGCTGTCGCACGACACGTTTCTGCGCCGGATGGAACTCGCCCTGGTCGCCCGCCGCTCCGAGGACCTCGCCGTCCTCATCGCCGACCTCCAAGGGCGCGAGGGCGCCGAAAGTCCCTGGACCCATCGGCTGTTCGGCTGGGTGGGGCGCGCCTCCGCCGTGTCGGTGGGCGTGCGGCGCGCCTGGGCCGCCGAGAAGCTGCCCAAGCTGCTGCTGCCGCATCCCGCCGCCGGGCCGCTGCGGATCGGCCGCGACCCGGGCAACGGGCTGCGGCTCAGCCACGAGACCGTCTCGCGGGCGCACGCCGAGCTGAGCATGCGCGGCGGGGCGTGGGTGCTGACGGACCTGGGCTCGACGAACGGGACGACCGTCAACGGGCGTCGGGTGACGGGCTCGGCCGTGGTCCGGGACGGGGACCAGATCGGGTTCGGGCGGATGACCTTCCGGCTGTCCGCGAGCTGAGCGCGTCGGCCGCCGCGGACCCGGGCCGGGTCCGGGTCCGGCCCGGACCCGGCGGGGACCCGCCGGGGCCCGGCCTCACCGCCCGGCTCGGGGCGACCGGCAGGCCCAGGCGCCGGTACGCGCTGCCGGTGACCGGCTGATCACCCGCGGACCGCCGCGAGTCTTTCGTACGCCGCCAGGACGATCCGGGACTGGTGCTCCACCTGTGTGGCCACCGGCACCCAACGGGCCTGGAACCGTGCCGCGAACTCCTCGCACCACCCCGTCACGAGCCGGTCCACCCCGGACGCCGCCGGATGCCCCTGCGCCCGCAGGACCCGCAGCAGCATCGCGGCGGCGCGCAGCGACAGCCTCCGCCCGAAGGCGTCGATGCTCCCGATGTACGCCGAGGTCGCCTCGGCGGGGGCCCCGGGGCCCGTCCACTCGACGGTGATCCGCGGGATCAGCGCGAGCGTCCAGTCCACCGCGCGCAGCAGCGGGGCCGCCAGCGGGTCCGTGGTGCGGATCCCGCCCCGCAGGGCGGCGACCCGGCCCGCCTCCTCGGTGAGCCGCCCGGCCAGCATCCGCAGGGCGCCGCGCGGGTCGGGGTGCGGGGCGGGATCGTCCACCAGGTCCGAGGCCCACATCGGGACTTCGACGATCGCGGTCGTGCCGGCGTACCGGTGGGCGTGGTACCAGGTGCTGAGCCGGGTGTCCTCCGGGTGGAAGGCCCCGGCTGCCGGGGTGCCCGGCTCGGGCATCACGAAGATCCCGGGTCCGGGGGAGGGCCAGCCGGCCGCGTCGGAGGCCCCGGTCTCCACCGGAATGTGCAGCTCGGCGGCGGACTTGCCGAAGGGCTCGGCGAGGCCGGGTATGTCCCGGGTGAGCTGTACCCAGGAACCGCCGAGGTCGGTGCCGTGGAGGGAGACCTGGAGGGCGGGGCGCAGTTCGTCGATGAGGGTGGTGAGGGCGCGGGTTTCCGGCGGCAGCCGGTCCGGGGGCAGTAAAGACGGGGCCCACTCGGGCTGTTCGGGGCCGGGCGGCCGGAAGAAGTTGCGGTGGTAGTCGAGGAGGGAGTACGGGCGGGGCGTGCGGTGCAGGGCCGCGCCGTCGGGGTCGGCGCAGAGCAGGAAGTGCCAGCCGCAGCCGGCGCGGGGCGCGGGGTCGCGGATGACGCGGCGGGCGAGGGCGAGGGCGGTGGCGCCGCCGACGGGCTCGTTGGCGTGGGCCCCGGCGACGACGAGGACGTTGGGTGGGCGGTCTTGACGGTCTCGGTGGTCTCGGTGGTCTCGGTGGTCCGGACGTTCGTGGCCCCCCACGGACAGCAGCCAGAGCGGCTCCCCGGCGCGCGAGGCCCCGGCCTGGCGGAGCCGGACCAGGGCGGGGTGCTCGTCTGCCAGGGCGCGGGCGGCCAGGGCGAGTTCGTGGGGGGTGGGATAGCACATGT
Source organism: Streptomyces sp. NPDC060028 (assembly GCF_042736725.1). Taxonomy (NCBI): domain Bacteria; kingdom Bacillati; phylum Actinomycetota; class Actinomycetes; order Kitasatosporales; family Streptomycetaceae; genus Streptomyces; species Streptomyces sp. NPDC060028. Next base: position 84,684 of record NZ_JBHWVJ010000018.1, read on the forward strand.
CACGGGTGAGGGTCACAGGAGATGCCATGCCCGCCGCGCCCGCCGCCTACCACTCCACACGCCCCGCACGTGCGTCCGCCCGGGTGTTTGAGGCGCGGGGGTCCGGGGGCGGTGCCCCGGCAGCCCGGCCGCGGAGACCCTGGCACCGCCGCCGTCGCCGGGCTACTCCCGGTGGACCAGGACCGTGACGGGCCGGTCCCGGAGCAGCTCGGCCAGCGCCACCTCGCCGTCGTACGAGGCTTCCTGCGCGGCCCCGGGCAGCAGCGGGACCCAGCAGCCCGGCGGCAGCGCGAGCGCCGTGTCCCGCCAGCCGCCCGCGCCCGCGAGCCGGTGCGAGAGCCGGGTCGCCACCGCCACCAGGCCGGCCGAGCGGGCGAAGGCCACGCAGTGCTCCGCCGCCGGGCCCCGCGCCGCGAGCGGGGTGTAGCCGGCGAACAGCCCGGGCCGGCTCCGGCGCAGCCGCAGCAGGGCGGCGGTGAGCGCCAGCTTCTCCTGCGCCGGGCCGCGCGGCGCGGCCCCCGCGTCCAGCCGGCCCAGTTCCTCGCGCGGGAAGCAGGCCGGGCGGCGGTTGTCCGGGTCGACCAGGGCCCGGTACTCGGTCTCCGCGCCCTGGTAGACCTCCGGGACCCCGGGCATCGCCAGGTGCAGCAGCGCCATGCCGAGCTGGTTCGCGCGGGCGGCCTCGGCGAACGCACCGTCGGCCGGGACCGACCGCACGGCCCCGACGTACTGGGCGATGGCGGCCTCGTACGCCGTGTCCTGCCCGGTCCAGCTCGTGTGCAGGGCCGCCTCCCGGGCGCCCTTGAGCAGGGCCTGCTCCAGCCGTTCGGCGCGCTCCGGGGCCTCGCCGAGCCCGAGCGCCGTCTGCCGGGCGACCCAGGCGAGTTGGGGATCCGCCCCGGTCGGCGTGCCCATCAGCTCCGGGTCCTGCGAGAGCACGGAGATCCGGGCCCGCACGTCCGCGCTGCGCTTCGTGTCGTGCGTGGACAGCACCGTCCCGGTCCCGGGCCAGTCCCGTGCGAGCCCGGCGCAGTACGCGTGGAACTCCGCCACCGGCACCGCCGGATCCCCGGGCTCCCCGCCCACCTCGGTGGCCGACAGCAGCGGGGCGTACTGGTAGAACGCCCGGTCCTCCAGGGACTTGGCGCGCAGGGCCGCCGACGTCTGGGCGAAGCGCGCCGCGAACACCGGCTCGCGCAGCAGCAGTTCGCGTACGCCGGCCACCGCGTCGGCGCCGGTCCGTGCGGCGGTCCGCTCCAGGGCCCCGGCCGGCAGCTCGCTCTCCCCGGGGTACGGACGGTAGACGGGGTAGGCGATCAGCAACTCCCGCACGGCATCGGCCAGTTCCGCCCCGGCCAGGCGTTGCAGCGTCGTCAGCTCGGCAGCCAGATCCCCGGTCAGCACCGCCCGGGCGCACGCCTCGGCCGTCTCCTCCCAGCCCGGCAGCCCGGTGAGCTCCAGGTACCGCTCGGCGAGTCGGCCGGTACCCGCCGGGTCGGTGAACACCCCGTCCACCCGGTGCAGCGCGTCGTACCCGGTGGTGCCCGCCACCGGCCACGCGGGGGCGAGCCGCTCCCCGCGGGCCAGGATCTTCTCCACCACCACCCAGCAGTCCTCGCCCACGGCCGTCCGCAGCCGCCGCAGGTACCCCTCCGGGTCCGCCAGCCCGTCCACGTGGTCGATCCGCAGCCCCTCCACGACTCCCTCCCGGACCAGCTCCACCACCTTGGCATGGGTGGCCGCGAACACCTCCGGATCCTCCACGCGGACCCCGATCAGCTCCGAAATCGTGAAGAAGCGGCGGTAGTTGAGCGCGGTCCTGGCCTCCCGCCAGCACGCCGGGCGGTACCACTGCGCGGCCAGCAGCTCGGGCAGCGCGAGGCCCGCCGTACCCTCGCGCAGGGGGAACTCCTGCTCCCCGTACCGCAGTACGTCCCCGTCGGCCTCCAGCTCTCCCCCGGCTCCCTCTTCGAGGGGGGCGGCGAGCACCGGCAGCAGGACCTGCCCGCCGCCCGCCTCCCAGTCGATGTCGAACCAGCGGGCGAAGGGCGAGTCCGGCCCGTCCCGCAGGACCTCCCACAGGGGCCGGTTCAGCCGCAGCGGCGACGGGACCGCCATGTGGTTCGGCACGATGTCGAGCACCAGGCCGAGCCCGTGCGTGCGGGCCGTGCGCGCCAGGGCCCGCAGCCCCGGCTCACCGCCCAGCTCCGCCCGTACCCGGGAGTGGTCGGTGACGTCGTACCCGTGCGTCGAGCCGGGCACGGCCTCCAGGACGGGGGAGAGGTGGAGGTGCGAGACACCGAGCGTGGCGAGGTACGGCACGGCCGCCTCGGCCGCCGCGAAGGGGAACTCAGGACGCAGCTGGAGGCGGTAGGTCGACGCCGGGGCGACCGCTGCCGGAACATCAGATTCCAATTCATGACCTGCGTACGACTGGCTCATGAGAACGTACGTACCCACCCTGCCGGATTCCGTGCCATTACCCAATGCATCCGAGTGACTGCATGGGGTTAACGTCGCTCAAGTGGTTGGAACCGTCAACACCTATCGAAAAGTCATCGCCCTGACCGGCCCCCTACTCCCCCTCGTCTCCTTCTTCGCCCGACTGCCCGTCGCGATGTCCCAGTTCGGAAGCGTGCTGCTGGTCGCCGAGACCAGTGGCTCGATCGCCACCGCCGCCATCGTCGGCGGCACCCTCTCCTGCGGCCAGGTCCTCTGCGGACCCGTCCTCGGCCGGCTCGCCGACCGTCACGGCCAGCGCCCCGTCGTCCTCACCGCGGCCGCGCTCAACTCCGTCGCGACCGCCGCTCTGGTGGCCGGCGCGCTCGGCCACCTCGCCACCCTCCCGCTCGCCGCCGTCGGCGCCGTCACCGGAGCCTCCGTACCGCTCGTCGGGCCGCTCGCCCGGACCCGGTCCGTGGCCCTGGCACACCGCGCCCGGTCCGAGGAGAGCGTGGTGGGCGCCGTCCACTCCCTCGAAGGCACCCTCGACGAGGTTTCCTTCGTGCTCGGCCCGGCCCTCGTCGGGATCGCCTCGATCGTCGCGCACCCCGCCATCGCCCTCGGGGGCGCCGCCCTCCTCGTCGCCGTCTTCGGCACCGCCTTCGCTCTGCACCCGACCGCCGCCGTCTCGGCCGGGGCCCCCGCGCGGGAGGATGCCGGAGCCCCGGCCCGGGCCCGGGTCCGGCCGCCGGGCGTCGTGTACGCCGTGCGCGGTTCCCTCGCGCTCCAGGGCGCCATGTTCGGCGCCTGCCAGGCCGGAATCGCCGCCCTCACCATGGAGTTGGGCGTCCGGGAGCAAGCCGCCGTCGTGTACGCCGCCATGGGCGTCGTCAGCGCCGCCGTCGGCCTCTCGCTCGGCGCGCTGCCCGCCCGCTTCGGACTGCGGCTGCGCTGGCGGGTGGCCACCGGGGCCGCGCTGGTGCTCTCCGTACCGCTGCTCTTCACCGACGCCCTGTGGCCGCTGTACGCGGTCGTCACCGTCCTCGGCGCCGCCTACGCACCCCACCTGATCACCGCGTTCGCGCTCACCGAGCGGGCCGTGGAGCCCGCCCGGCTCGCCGAGTCCATGGCCTTCGCCGCCAGCTCGCTGGTCGCCGGACAGGCCGTCGCGCTGCCGCTCTCGGGGCGGCTCGCCGAGTCGTACGGGCCGCCCGCCGCCTTCGCCGTGGCCGTGGGGGCGGCCGCGCTCTGCCTGGGCCTGGCCCTCTTCACCCGGGTGCCCGCCGCCCGTACGCACGGACCCGGGGCTTCGGGCCCCGCCCGGCGGACCGCCTCCCCGGCCGGGGACGGCGCCGCCTACGCCGGGCGCTGAAGCACCACCAGGCACCGTCCCGTCAGCGCCACCCGGTCGCCGGCCGCGTACTGCGGGCCGGTGCCGGGCGGCATCACTTCGGCCCGGGCCGTGTCGACGACCACCCGCCACTGCGCCCCGTGCCCCGCCGGGATGGTGAAGTCCTGAGGCTCGGCGCCCGCGTTGAACATCAGCAGGAACGAGTCGTCCGTGATGCGCTCCCCGCGGCTGCCCGGCTCCGAGATCGCCTCCCCGTTGAGGAACACCGCAAGCGCCCGCGCGTGCTGCGCCTGCCAGTCGCGGGCCCGCATCTCCTCGCCGTGCGGGGTGAACCAGGCGATGTCCGAGAGCTCGTCGTGCGTCCCCTCCACCGGCCGGCCGTGGAAGAACCGGCGCCGCCGGAACACCGGATGCTCGCGCCGCAGCCACACCATCCTTCGGGTGAACTCCAGCAGGGCGGGCGCAGGTTTGCCCGGCTCCGGCCAGGTCACCCACGACAGCGCGTTGTCCTGGCAGTAGGCGTTGTTGTTGCCGCCCTGGGTGCGGCCGAACTCGTCGCCGTGGCTGATCATCGGCACGCCCTGCGAAAGCATCAGCGTGGCCGTGAAGTTGCGCATCTGGCGCTCCCGCAGCTCCAGGACCTCCGGATCCTCCGTCGGCCCCTCCACCCCGCAGTTCCAGGACCGGTTGTGGGTCTCCCCGTCCCGGTTCCCCTCACGGTTGGCCTCGTTGTGCTTCTCGTCGTACGAGACCAGGTCGTTCAGGGTGAAACCGTCGTGGCAGGTGGTGAAGTTGATGGAGGCGAGCGGCCGCCGGCCGTCGTCCTGGTAGAGGTCGGAGGATCCGGTCAGCCGCCCGGCGAACTCCGCGAGGGTGCGCGGCTGCCCGCGCCAAAGGTCGCGTACGGTGTCCCGGTACTTGCCGTTCCACTCGGTCCACAGCGGCGGGAAGTTCCCCACCTGGTAGCCGCCCTCGCCCAGGTCCCAGGGCTCCGCGATCAGCTTCACCTGGCTCACCACCGGATCCTGCTGGACCAGGTCGAAGAACGAGGACAGCCGGTCCACCTCGTGGAACTGGCGCGCCAGGGTGGCCGCGAGGTCGAAGCGGAAACCGTCCACGTGCATCTCGGTGACCCAGTAGCGCAGCGAGTCCATGATCAGCTGGAGCACGTGCGGCGAGCGCATGAGGAGCGAGTTCCCCGTGCCGGTGGTGTCCATGTAGTGCCGCGGGTCCTCCGCCAGCCGGTAGTACGAGGCGTTGTCGAGCCCGCGGAAGGACAGCGTCGGGCCCAGGTGGTTGCCCTCGGCCGTGTGGTTGTAGACCACGTCCAGGATCACCTCGATTCCCGCCTCGTGCAGCGCCCGGACCGCCGACTTGAACTCCAGCACCTGCTGGCCGCGGTCCCCCGAGGCGTAGCGGTTGTGCGGGGCGAAGAAGCCGATGGTGTTGTAGCCCCAGTAGTTGCTCAGCCCGTCGTCCACCAGGCGGTGGTCGTTGACGGACTGATGGACCGGCATCAGCTCCAGTGCCGTCACCCCGAGCTTGGTGAGGTGCCCGATGACCGCCGGGTGTGCGAGCGCCCCGTAGGTCCCGCGCAGCTCCTCGGGCAGATCCGGGTGACGCATGGTCAGGCCCTTCACGTGGGCCTCGTAGAGCACGGTGTGGTGGTACTCGTGACGCGGCGGCCGGTCGTTGGCCCAGTCGAAGTACGGGTTGACCACGACGGAGCTCATGGTGTGCGGGGCCGAGTCCAGGTCGTTGCGGGAGTCGGGCCGGCCGAAGTGGTAGCCGTACACCTGCTCGCCCCAGTCGACGCTGCCGGCGATGGCCCGCGCGTACGGGTCCAGGAGCAGCTTCGCCGCGTTGCAGCGCTGCCCGCGCTCGGGCTCGTACGGGCCGTGCACCCGAAATCCGTAGCGCTGGCCGGGCATCACGCCCGGCAGATAGGCGTGGCGGACGAAGGCGTCGGTCTCGCGCAGTTCGACCGCGGTCTCCGAGCCGTCGTCGTGGAGCAGGCACAGCTCAATGCGTCGGGCAGCCTCCGAGTAGACCGCGAAATTGGTGCCGGCGCCGTCGTAAGTGGCGCCGAGCGGATACGCCTGTCCCGGCCAGACCTGCATAGATAACGACTCTTCCCTTCGGTGCATCGGGCGTGTTCGGCTGTCGGGCTGATGGTTCGGGCTGATCCGGCGTGGACCACGTCACTGGCAGATCTTCCCCGAAAGAGGGGCCCGACACGGGGACTTGGGATGGTCCTACCGGGTGACCCGGAGAGCTGATATGCGGGTCAGTGGACAATGCGCGCATCGGATAATGGGTCAACGGACAGCCGGTGTACGGACCATCAGGCTGCATCGGGCGGCGCGCGCGGAGTACCCTTCCGTGATCACTGGAGACGGGCGTCCAGACGCAGAAGGCGGTGCACGGGTGAGCTCGGGAGGTCTGGAGCTGCCCCCTGGTGACAGCAGTCACGAGGGCGGCCCGGCGGACGCCGCAGGCGCGGCCCCCGGCGGGATGCCGGCCGGGGCGGTGTCGCTGGCCCCGCCGGAGGCCGGGAGCGCACGGGCCGGGGCCGAGCTGGACTGGGGCACCGAGGCGTGGAGCGAGGTCCGTACGCGGGCGCAGCGCGCGGGCCGTGCGTACATCTGGCTGAACCTCATCGAACAGCGGCTGCGGTCGGTGATCGGGGCGGTGCTGCGGCCCGTCTACCAGCCGGTGCACGGCGACGACGACTGGGTCGTGGCGGCCGCCGGACCCGCCGGACAGGAGTGGGTGCAGCGGGCCGTCGCCGTCCGCGAGGTCAGCCGGCGCAAGGGCTACCTGCTGGACCCCGCCGACGACAACGTGCTGAGCTTCCTGACGCTGCCGCAGCTGCGCGAGCTCATGGTCCAGCACTGGCCCTGCTTCGAGCCCTACTTCGACGACCGGCGCGAGATCGAGCTGGCCCTCGACGAGCTGGAGGTCACGCGCAACGTCGTCTCCCGCAACCGGGCCCTGTCGCGGCCCGTGCTGGAACAGGCGGAGCGCGCCTCGGCGCGGCTGCTGGAGGTACTGGGCGGCGGCGCGGGCTCGCCGGCGGCGGACCGGCTGCCGATCGACGCCGTCGAGGACCTGGTGGGCGACCGGTACGCGGACGTCATCTCGGTCCACCCGGACCGGGTGCGGCTGCAGCGGCAGCTCCCGGCGGAGGACCTGTTCGGCGGCGCGCGCCGGCTCGACGCCATCGGCATAGGCCTGAACCTGCTGGTGCAGAACTTCTCCGGCCGAAGACTCGTGCGGCTCACGGAGGCAGGCTGCCGGGTGCGGCTGCTGTTCCTGAACCCGGCCAGCAGCGCCGTCAAGCGGCGCGAGCGGGAGCTCGGCCTGCGCAAGGGCGAGCTGAGCCGCTCGGTCGAGATGAACATCCTGCACGTGCGCCGGGTGCGGGCCGGACTGCGGGACCCCTCGCGCTTCGACATCCACGTCTTCGACGAGACCCCGCGCTTCACGGCGTACCTCGTGGAGGGGGAGTCCTCGGGCATCGCGGTGGTCCAGTCCTACCTGCGCCGGGCGCGCGGCATGGAATCCCCCGTCCTGGTCCTGCGCGGCGGCGGGCGCGGGGTTCCGAAGGACGCGGACCACGGGCTGTTCACGACGTACCGGGAGGAATTCGAGTCGGTGTGGGAGGACTCCCGCCCGGTCTCCTGAGGGGGCGCCGTCCGACTGTCAGAGGGCCGTGGCAGGCTGAAAGGCGTTGACCGAAAGTACGGGGACGTACGGGGGAGGGGCGCGGCATGGGGGACTGGCACGGCGGTGTGCTGATCGGGTTCGACCTGGAGACGACCGGCACGGAGCCGGGGGAGTCGCGGATCGTGACGGCCGCGGTCGTCGAGGTGCGGGGCGGCGAGGTGCGCGAGCGGCGCGGCTGGCTCGCGGACCCGGGCATACCGATCCCGCACCAGGCGTCGGCGATCCACGGAATCAGCACCGAGCGGGCGGTCGCCGAAGGGCGGCCGGCCCGGGAGGTCGCGGACGAGGTCGCGGCGGCGCTGGTGCGGCACTGGCGCGGCGGCGCGGTCGTGGTCGCGTACAACGCGGCCTTCGACCTGACCCTGCTGGCGGCGGAGCTGGCCCGGCACGGGCTGCCCTCGCTGGCCGACCGGCTGGGCGGTGCGCAGACCGGGCCGGTGGTGGATCCGCTGACCATCGACCGGGCCGTGGACCGCTACCGGCGGGGCAAACGGACGCTGGAGGCGGTGTGCGGGGTGTACGGGGTCACCCTCGACGCCGCGCACGACGCGGGCGCGGACGCCCTGGCCGCGGTCGGGGTCGCGCGGGCGATAGCCGTCCGGCACCCGGAGGTCGCCGGCCTCTCCCCGGCGGACCTGCACAGCCGCCAGGGCACCTGGCACGCCCGCTGGGCCCGGGACTTCCAGGCGTACCTGCGCGGCCAGGGCACCCCGGACGCGGTCATCGACACGGCATGGCCGCTGCGCGGGCTCGTACCGGCCTGACGCCTCACGGTCAGAAGGGGTGCCAGCGCATTGCGCGGTCGCCGGTGCGCAGGGAGGCCACGCGGCGGCGGAATTCGGCCAGGGCGCCCGGGTTGGCGGGGGCGTGCTGGGCAACCCAGGCGCAGCTCGCCGTCTCGCGGGCGCCGCGCAGGACCGGGCAGCCGTCCCAGTCGCGGACGTCCCAGCCGTACGCCGTCGCGAAGGCCTCGTAGTCCTCGGCGGGCAGGCCGTAGCGGTCGCGGGCGAGGGCCATCACGACCAGGTCGTGCTCCCGCAGGTCGTCGGAGACCGTCTCCAGGTCGACCAGGACCGGGCCGTCCGGGCCGACATGGACGTTGCGGGGGAGGGCGTCGCCGTGGATCGGGCCCGGGGGCAGGTGCGGGGTGAGGGCGGCGACCTCGGCGGCGTAGCCGTCGCGCCGGGCCCGCAGGTACGCGGCGTCCGCCGGGTCGATGGCGTCGCCGGCGAGCCGGAGCCAGCGCTCGACCCCGCCCAGCAGGTCGCGCGGGGGCAGGGCGAAGGGCGGTGCGGGCAGCGCGTGGATCTGCCGCAGCACTGCCGCGAGGTCCTCGGGGCCCGCCGGGCGGACCGCGTCCGGGAGCCGGTCCCACAGGGTCACCGGGTGCCCGTCCACCAGCCGGGGCTTCGGCTCGGCCGCGCGGACCGCCCGTACGCCCGACTCGGCGAGCCAGCCCGCCACGGCGAGCTCCCGCTCGGCCCGGGGCAGCAGGGATTCCTCCCGGCCCACCTTCGCCACGAGGCCTCCGACACCGAAGACGGCGTTCTCGCCGAAGGCGATCAGCGTGGCCCCGCCGCCCAGACCCGCCGCCGTCAGTACGTCCCTGGCCCGCGCCTCGTCCATGCCGTTCGTCTCGCCCTTCGCCGGATCGTCGTGAATCCGCCAAGTCTCGCATCCCGGTGTGCGCTGTCTTGACGCGCCATCAGGCCCTGCGCACGATGACCGGGGCGGATCCGGATGATCCACCCGGAAGGCGGTGAAAAGTGACCTCGGCCGTCACGGACCCGGCGCGCCCCCGCCGCACCGACCGCACGGGCGGGAGCGGTACGCGCCGCCGGCTCGACCGCAGGGCCGACAGCCACCCCGCTCACGCCGATCGCGGGGCCTGGTTCCTCGTCCTGCCCGCGCTCGTCCCGATCCTCCTGCTCAGCGTCGGCCCGCTCCTCTACGGCATCGCCCTCGCGTTCACCGACTCCCAGTCCGGCCGCACCTCCCCCACCCAGTGGGTCGGCGTCCTCAACTTCCGCGACCTGCTGCACGACCGGCTCTTCTGGGAGTCCTTCCGGATCGGCCTGCTGTGGGCCGTCGGCGTCACCGTGCCGCAGTTCCTGCTCGCGCTGGGCCTCGCCCTCCTGCTCAACTTGAACCTGCGCCTGCGGGGCCTGGCCCGGGCCCTCGCGATCATCCCCTGGGCCATGCCCGAAGTGGTCGTCGCCGTCATGTGGCGGCTCGTTTACCACCCCGACGCCGGGGTCCTCAACGAGACGCTGTCCGGCCTCGGCCTCGGCGGGGACACCGACTGGCTGAGCGGCCTGGCCACCGCCCTGCCCGCCGTCATCCTCGTCGGCGTCTGGGCCGGCATGCCACAGACCACGGTCGCCCTGCTCGCCGGCCTGCAGAACACGCCGCACGAACTCCACGAGGCCGCGGCCCTCGACGGCGCCGGGGCCTGGCGCCGCTTCCTGACCGTGACCTGGCCCGCGATCAGACCGGTCGCGCTGTCCGTCACCGCCCTGAATTTTATTTGGAACTTCAATTCCTTCGCCCTGGTCTACGTGCTGACCGGCGGCGGACCCGGCGGCCGCACCCGGCTGCCCATGCTCTTCGCGTACGAGGAGGCCTTCCGTTACGGCCAGTTCGGCTACGCCGCCGCCATGGGCTGCGTGATGGTCGCGGTGATCTCGGTCCTGCTCGCGGTGTACCTCGCCGGCCGGCTGAAGGGAGGGGACGAGCAGTGAACACCCGGACCGGGCGCCCCGCGCGCGCCGCCCAGTACCTGGCGCTCGCCGCCTACCTCGTCTTCCTCGCCTTCCCCTTCCTCTGGCTGGTCTCGACGGCCTTCAAACCGCCGCGCGAGCTGAGCAGCCTGCACCCCACCTGGATGCCGAAGGACCCGACCCTCGGCAACTTCCGCCAGGCCTTCGCCGAACAGCCGCTGCTGCACGCCGCCCTGAACAGCCTGGTCGCCGCGGTGTGCGCGGCCGTGGTGGCGGTGGCGCTGGCCACCCCGACGGCCTTCGTGCTGGCCCGCCGCCGGGGCAGGCTGTCCACCGCCGCCACCGGCTGGGTCGTGGTCAGCCAGGCCTTCCCCTTCGTACTGGTGATAATTCCGCTGTTCCTGGTGCTCAAGAACCTGCACCTGATCAACTCGGTGCCCGGGCTGATCCTCGTCTACGTCGTCTGGTCTCTGCCGTTCGCGCTGTGGATGCTGACCGGTTACGTCCGGGCCGTGCCGCGGGAGCTGGAGGAGGCGGCGGCGATGGACGGGGCCGGGCGGCTGCGCACGCTCGTCTCGGTCGTGGCGCCGCTGCTGGCGCCGGGGATCGTGGCCACCGCGCTCTTCTCGTTCATCACCGCGTGGAACGAGTTCTTCTTCGCCCTCGTCCTCCTCAAGTCCCCGCAGCGGCAGACCCTGCCGGTCGTCCTGACCCACTTCCTGGGCGCGGAGGGCGCCGCCGACCTGGGGCCGCTCGCCGCGGCCGCGTTCCTCGCCACCCTGCCCTCGCTGGTGATCTTCTCGGTCATCCAGAAACGGATCGCCGGCGGCCTGCCGGCCGGGGCGGTGAAGAGCTGATGGCCCGCTTCCGCAAGGCCCTGGCCGTCTCCGTCGCCGGGGTACTCCTGCTCGTGGCCGGCTGCTCCGGCGGCGGATCCGCCCGTACCGGCGCCGACGGGAAGATCAGGATCCGGTTCCAGTCGCTCGCCTGGCAGAAGGAGTCCGTCGACGCCAACAAGGCGCTGGTCGCCGAATGGAACGCCGCCCACCCCGACGTCCAGGTCCAGTACGTACAGGGCAGCTGGAACAGCGTCCACGACCAGCTGCTGACCTCCTTCGAGGGCGGCGAGGCCCCCGACGTCATCCACGACGCCTCCGACGACCTGGCCGACTTCGCGTACGGCGGCTACCTCGCCGACCTGCGGCCGCTGCTCTCCGACCGGCTCACCTCCGACATCCCGGCCGGGAGCTGGGAGTCCACCACCGTGGCCGGCGGGGTCTACGGGGTCCCCTTCCTCCAGGAGCCCCGGGTGCTGATGGCCAACACCGGGCTGCTGCGCGCCTGCGGTGTCCGCATCCCGACCCCCGAAGCCCCCTGGAGCTGGGCGGAGTTCCGCGCGGCCGCGAAACAGCTCACCGCCGAGGGGCGCTACGGCGTGGCCTGGCCGCTCAAGGACCCCGTCTCCGCCACCCTCAACCTCGGCCTGTCCACGGGCGGCCGGCTCTTCGCGCGCGAGCCGGGCGGGAAGGTCGAGATCCGCTGGGGCGAAGGCGACGCCGTCGTCCCGGAGACGATCCGGGCCCAGGTCGACACCGATCACAGCGCCTCGCGCGCGACCCTCGGGATGGGGGGTTCCGACACGCTGCCCGGCTTCTTCGGCGGCAAGTACGCGATGGTGCCGCTCGGGTTCTCCTACCGTCAGCAGATCGTCCGGCAGGCCCCGCCCGGCTTCGCCTGGCAGGTGCTCCCGCCCCCGGCGGGCGCCGACGGCACGGCCCAGGGAGTGAGCCCGCAGACCCTCTCGATCGCGCAGGACAGCCCGTACAAGAAGGAGGCCGCCGCCTTCATCGACTTCCTGCTGCGCCCCGCGAACATGGTCCGCCTCGCCCGCGGCGACTGGATGCTGCCCACCGGTACGCAGGCCCTCGCCGACCCCGCCCTGCGCACCCCGGAGCTGGGCTGGGCGACCGGCGCGGCCCTGGCCGACCGGCTGCGCCCGGCGCCGGCCCAGTCGGTACGCGGCTATCCGGAGTGGAAGGACAAGGTGGCGACCCCGGCGCTCCAGGAGTTCTACAGCGGCGCCATCGGTCTCGACGAACTGGAGAAACGCCTGGTCAGGGACGGTAATCGGGTACTGGCCCGGTACCAGCGCTGAGCCGGGATCCGGGAGCTCGTCGCCCGCGGTCACCGGGTCAGTTGTGCCGTCCCCGCCGCCTTCGCCCAGAAGATCGCGGAGACCGGCGCCACGCCCGTGATCTGGACCTCCACCCTCCCCACCGGGGACGATCCCGAGGCCTGGGGCACCGAGCTCATCGACAACCTCGAACCCTTCCTGGCCGACGCCCGCCAGGCGCTCCCGCAGCTCGCGGCCGCCTTCGAGGGCGACGAACCCGACCTCGTCATCCACGACATCACCTCCTACCCGGCCCCCGTGCTCGCCCACCGCTGGGGCGTGCCCGCCGTATCCCTGTCCCCGAACAGGGGTACGAGGAGGAGGTGGCCGAGCCGATGTTCGCCGAGCTGAAGGCGTCCGAGCGCGGGCAGGCGTACTACGCGGCCTTCGCCGCCTGGCTCACCGAGAACGGCCTCGCCGACGACGTCGACCGCTTCCAGTCCCGCCCGCGCCGCAGCATCGTCCTGATCCCGGAGGTGCTCCAGCCGAACGCGGACCGCGTCGACGCGTCCGTGTCCACCTTCGTCGGCGCCTGCCAGGGCGACCGCAGCGCGACGCAGGGCACTTGGCGGCGTCTCGCTCGGCGTGGCCCGGTACGTCCCGATGGACCGGGCCGACGCGGCGACCCTGCGGGCGGCGGTCCTGGACCTCGTCGCCGACCCCGGGGCCGCCGCCCGCATCGAGGCCCTGCGCGCCAGGATGGCCGCCGAGGGCGGCACGCGCCGGGCCGCCGACCTCATCGACGCGGAACTGTCATAGCCGCCACCTAGGGTGCGGCCATGACGAAGAAAGTCGGGACCAGGAAATACGCCGCGCTGCTGCGCGGGATCAACGTCGGCGGCCACAAGAAGGTCCCGATGGCGGAGCTGCGCTCCGTACTGGAGGGCCTCGGCCACGGCGACGTACAGACGTACCTGCAGAGCGGCAACGCCGTCTTCAGCGCCGCGCAGAAGGACCCGGCGGCCCTGGCCCGGGAGCTGGAGGCGGCCATCGAGGCGCACTTCGGCTTCCGGGTGGCGTGCCTGGTGGTGGACGGGGACCACCTGCGTGCCGTCGCCGACGCCTGCCCCTTCCCCGCCGCCGAACTGGAGGGCAGGCAGCTCCACGCCACGTTCTTCTCCGAACAGCCCGCCGCGGACCGGTTCGCCGCCCTCGCGGCGGCGGACTTCCTTCCGGAGGAGTTCCGCCTGGGCGACCGCGTCCTGTACCTCTACGCCCCGCAGGGCCTCGGCCGCTCGAAACTGGCCGAGGCCCTCGCCAGGCCCGCCGTCGTCAAGGGCATCGACGCGACCACCCGCAACTGGAACACCGTCGCCAAGCTCGTTGAGCTGACACGGGCCTGAGCGACCCGCGTTCTGGTCATTCTCACGGCCCCGCGGGCGGCCGGCGGCGGCCGGCCGGGGCGGGAGCGGCCTGATGAGGGGGCGGCCGGGCGGGCGCGGGCCTTGCGGGAATCGGCCAGAGAATTCGGCGGGGGGCCGTTGGCCGTATCGCGTCCTTCCCCGCCCCCGTCCTTTCGTGATGGCATGTGCATGTCTAATTCACAGCCCGGTCCGCACGAATGGAGAAAACGCGATGTTGCTCCGCAGACTGATCGTCGGCGCGGCGGTGGCGGCGTTATCGGCCGTGACCGCACCCGCGCAGGCCGATGCCGCGTACATCCCGCCCGGGAGAATTACGGTCGACGTGGTCGGAGTCAACGGCTCGGGGTGCCCGCAAGGGACCGCGGACGTGGCCGCGGCCTCCGACAACACCGCTTTCACCGTCACGTACAGCAATTACCTGGCCCAGGCGGGAGCCGGCGCGGGCGGGACCGAGTTCCGCAAGAACTGCCAGCTCGCCCTGCGGATCCACGTGCCCCAGGGGTTCACCTACGCCATCGCCCGCGCCGACTACAGGGGCTTCGCGCACCTCCAGCGCGGGGCCTTCGGCCAGGAGCGCGCGAACTACTACTTCCAGGGCGCCGCGCAGACGGCCCGCACGACCCACCAGTTCACCGGCCCGTACACGGACAACTGGCAGGCGAGCGACGAGACGCAGTACGCCGAGCTGGTCTGGGCGCCGTGCGGCGAGGAGCGCAACCTCAACGTCAACACCGAACTGCGCGTCTACGCGGGAACGTCGAACCCGCAGGCCCTGAGCTTCATGAGCATGGACTCGACGGACGGCAGCGTCAGCACGGTCTACCACTTCGAGTGGAAGGAATGCGCAGCAGTCTGACAGCGCGTGAGCGCAGGAACCCGACTCATGGTCAGGAGTGACAACGATGTCCCATTCCCTGTCCCGCACCCTGCTCACCGCCTGTGCGGCCGCCGCCCTGGTCGCCACGGCGACGCCGGCCGGAGCCGTCGGCCACGGCCCGCTGATCACCGTGCCGCCGGACAAGATCGTGATCGAGCTCGCCACCGTGAACGGATCGGGCTGCCGGGAAGGCACCGCCCAGGTGGCCGTCGCCCCGGACAACACCGCCTTCACGGTCACCTACAGTGAATACCTCGCGCAGGTCGGCCCCGGCGCCCCGCCCACCGCGTTCCGCAAGAACTGCCAGCTCAATCTCCGCGTTCACGTACCGTCGGGCTTCACCTACGCCATCGTCCAGGCCGACTACCGCGGATTCGCATTTCTCCAGCCGGGAGCGTCGGGCCAGGAACGGGCGAACTACTATTTCCAGGGAATGCCCCAGACTTTCCAGCGGACCCACCAGTTCAACGGGCCGCTGAACGACAACTGGCAGTCGACCGACAAGACGGAATACGCCGATCTGGTCTGGGCGCCGTGCGGTGAAAAACGCAACTTCAACATCAATACCGAACTGCGCGTGAATGCGGGCACGTCCGGCCCGACGGCCACCAGCTTCATGGCCATGGACTCCACGGACGCCAGCGTCAGCACCCTCTACCACCTCGCCTGGCAGGTGTGCCCGACCCCCTAGCACTAGGAGGTCTCCGCCGAGGGGGTGCATCCCGTTCGGATCAACCATGGCCCGACGGTGGCCCGGGGCCGCGGATGTGCCAGGCTCCCGGGTATGCGTTACATCATCATCGGCGCCGGGGCGATCGGCGCGGCCATCGGCGGACGGCTCACGGAAGCGGGAGCCGAGGTCGTCCTCGTCGCGCGGGGCGCGCACGCGCAGGCCCTGCGTGCGGACGGGCTGCGGCTCACGACCGCGCACGGGACGGCCGTACACCGGTTGCCCGTGGTCGGCGACCCGGCGGAGCTGGGCGAACTGCGGCCCGAAGACGTGCTGTTGCTCGCGGTGAAGACCCAGGACGCCCTCGCCGCGCTCGACGCGTGGGGTGACGCGGAGGTCGCGGGCGGCGGCACGGCCGCGCAGCGGCTGCCGGTGCTGTGCGCGCAGAACGGCGTGGAGAGCGAACGGCTGGCCCTGCGCAGGTTCGCCCGCGTGTACGGGGTCTGCGTGTGGCTCCCGGCGGACTTCCTGGAACCGGGGGTGATCTCCGCGAGGTGCGCTCCGCTGACGGGGATCCTGCACATCGGGCTGGCCGCCGGGGGCGCCGACGCGCGGGCCCGGAGCATCGCGGCCGACCTGGAGAAGGCCGGGTTCGAGGCGCCGGTGGTCGAGGACGTGATGCGGTGGAAGTACGCGAAGCTGCTGGGCAACCTGAGCAACGCGATCCAGGCGACCACCGGTGCGGAGCCCGATCCGGCGAAGGCGGCGCTGCTGCTGCGGGCGGTCCGGGAGGGCAAGGCCGCCTTCGAGGCGGCCGGGATCGCCTACGCCTCCGAAGCCGAGCAGGCGGCGGCCCGGGGCGGCAAGGTCGAGCTGCCGCCGGGGATTCGGGGCGGGTCCTCCTGGCAGTCCCTGTACCGGGGAACGGGCTCGATCGAGGCGGACTATCTGAACGGCGAGATCTGCTTGCTGGGCCGGCTGCACGGGGTGGCCACGCCGGTCAACGACGTGCTGCGGCACGCGGCCAACATCTTCGCCCGCGAGTCCCTTCCGCCGGGGGCGATGTCCATCGCCGACCTGACGGCCCTGGCCGACGAGGCCGCGGCCCGGTCACAGCACTAGCTAGCGGGGCTGATTTTTGCGCGGCATCAGCCAGACGGGTTACGCCGCCAGGGCCGGGAGTGCGGCCGGCGACGAGGACGCCGCGTCGAAGCGGCGCAGCAGCAGGCGGGCCAGTTCCGGGGAGGGGCCCAGGACGGCGGACAGGACGTCCGCCCCCGCGGCTTCGGCGCCGGCCGCGATGCGGTCCGGCAGCCGCCCGGGGGCGATGACGTACGGCGCCACCGCCACCCGACGCACGCCCTCGGCGCGCAGGGCCCGTACGGCATCCTCCGTACGGGGAAGGGCCGCGGAGGCGAACGCAGGCCGCACGGCGCACCAACCGGTGTGCCGCCACTCCCGCGCGATTTCAGCGATCACTGCGATCGCCTCCGGGTCTGTGGATCCGGCGGACGCGAGCACCACTCCCGTGGTGGCGCGGTCCGCCGCTGTGATGCCCGCCTCGGCGAGGCGCCGCTCCAGGGCCGAGATCAGGAGCGGGGACGGGCCGAGGACGTCCGCCACCGTGACGGACAGGCCGGGCAGGCGGGCGGCCGACTCGGCCAGCACCGCCGGGACGTCGGACTTCGCGTGGAACGCCCGCGTCAGGAGGAGCGGGAGGGCCACGGCCTCCCGTACGCCCGACCGGTGGAGCGAGGACAGCACCTGCCCCACCGTCGGCGTGTCGAAGTCGAGGAAGGCCGTCTCCACCCGCAGCCCGGGCCGCAGCGCCCGCGCCCGCCCGACGAGGGCGTGCACGGTCGCCGCGTGCCGCGGGTCGCGGCTGCCGTGGGCTATGACGAGGAGTGCGCGGGACACGGGACTCAGCTCTTGACCAGCAGGCCGCGGCTGCGCAGCACCCACCGCTCGACCGGGCTGAAGATGAGCAGGTCGATCGCGATGCCGACGACCAGGATCAGGATGATCGCGAGGAAGACGCCCGGGAGGTCGATGTTGTTGCGGCCGTTTTCCAGCAGCTGGCCCAGGCCCAGGCCCAGGTCGGGGGAGGAGGCGATGATCTCGGCGGCCATCAGCGAGCGCCAGGAGAAGGCCCAGCCCTGCTTGAGGCCGGCGAGGTACCCGGGCAGCGCGGCCGGCATGACCACGTGCCACGCGCCGCGCAGGCCGCTCGCGCCGAGGGTGCGGCCGGCTCGCAGGAACAGCGGGGGGATCTGGTCGATGCCGGAGACGAGGCCGTTGGCGATGGAGGGGACCGCGCCGAGCAGGATCACCGTGAACATCATGGTGTCCTTGAGGCCGAACCAGAGCACGGCCGGGGGCACCCAGGCGACCGAGGGCAGGGACTGCAGGCCCTGGAGGATCGGGCCGATCGCGGCGCGCACGAACTTCACCCGCGCGACGACGAGGCCGAGCGGGGTTCCGATGGCCAGGGCGAGGAGGAAGCCGAGCAGACCGCGCGAGACGCTGGTCCAGATGACCTCCAGCAGGGTGCCCTTGAGCCACATGTCGGCCAGGCTGTCCCACACCGCGGACAGTGCGGGCAGCTTGGTCTCCTCGGTGACCTTCATCGAGACGAGGATCTGCCACACCAGCAGCACGAGGCTGACGGCGAGCACCGGGGGCAGGATCTTCTTGGTGAGGATCTCGCGGAGCGGGGTGCGGTGGGTCTGGACGGCGTCGAGGGCGTCGAGGCCGGCCTCCAGGCCCGCCAGGTCGTCCGTCTTCGCCTTCGTGTCAGTGCTGGCCATGGCGGCGGATCTCCCCACGCAGGTGTTCGGTGATCTCGAGGGACAGCTCGGCGACGTCGGCGTCCTCGATGCGGCGGGGCTGTGGGATGTCCACGGTCCATTGCTTCGCGATTCGGCCGGGGCGCGAGGAGAGGAGGACCACGCGCTGGGCGAGGCGCACGGCCTCGCGCACGTTGTGTGTGACGAAGAGGACCGACAGGTTCGTCTCGGCCCAGATGCGGGTGAGTTCGCCGTGCAGCACGTCGCGGGTGATGGCGTCGAGGGCCGCGAACGGTTCGTCCATCAGCAGTAGTTGGCTGTCCTGGGCGAGTGCCCGGGCCAGGGCCACGCGCTGGCGCATGCCGCCGGACAGTTCGTGGACGCGTTTGCCGTAGGCGCCGCCGAGGCGGACCAGATCCAGCAGCCGCTCGGTCTCCAGGCGGCGCTCGGCTTTGGCCATCCCGCGCAGGCGCAGGGCCAGTTCGATGTTCTTGCCCGCGGTGAGCCACGGGAAGAGGGCGTGTTCCTGGAACATGAGCGCCGGGCGGCCGCCGGGGGTCGCGATGGAGCCCGCGGTCGGTTTGTCGAGTCCCGCGACCAGGTTCAGCAGGGTGGACTTTCCACATCCCGAGGCCCCCAGGATGGTGACGAACTCTCCGGGAGCGACATCGAGGCTGATGTCGTCCAGGACGAGCTGCGATCCGGCCGGGCCGGAGAAGGACTTCGAGACGTGCCCGATGCGGGCGGCGTGCGTCTGCTCCGCTACGGTGCCCTCGGCAGCCTTGGCAAGTGTGGTGGCCATGGTCGTCACCTCCTGGGGTTGCTGGACTGGACTGGACTGCGGGCTTACTTGGCGCCCAGACCGGCGTCGGAGACCGCGGGCTTGCCGGCGGCCTTGAGGACCTTGTTCAGGAGCGTCAGGTCGTAGATGCCGGCCAGGTCGGGCTGTTCGATGAGCTTGGCCTTGACCGCCCAGTCGGACTCGGTCTTCAGCGTGCCGGCGAGCGGGTCGTCGGTGACCAGGATGCTCGGCCACGACGGGTCGATGATCTTCGCGTCGAGCGGCTTGCCGCCGTCCGCCGCCAGCTTCGCGTTCGCGGAGGCCTTCGCCTTGTCCGGGTTGGTGTTGATCCACTCGTTGGTCTTCACCGTGCCCTTCAAGACGGCCTCGACCACGTCCGGGTGCTCCTTGAGGAACTTCTGCGACACGATGACGTTCGTGATCACGAACTTCTTGTCGGGCCACAGGGAGGTCTCGTCGAGGAGGACGGAGCCGCCGTCCGAGACGAGCTTGGAGGCTGTGGGTTCCGGCACCCAGGCGCCGTCGATCGAGCCCTGCTTGAAGGCGTCGGGGGTCACCTTGTTGTCCGTGCGGACGACGGAGACGTCACCCTTGCCGGACTCCGGGTCGACCGTCCAGCCCT